>NZ_JBSVWB010000003.1:0-287320 GCF_054071795.1 Pseudomonas sp. SDO5271_S396 | reverse complement strand
ACGCTATCGCAGGCAAGCCAGCTCCCACACTGAACTGTGTTCAGGCTGCAAATGCAGGACGAATCTCTACCTCTTCAGCATCCGGCACCGGCCCAAACAACGCCTTTTGCACCGCCTGCTGCGCCTGATAGGCCAGCGCTGCACGTTCCTGCCCGGCACAGGCAATCGGCTTGAGCACGTGGATTTCCACGTCACCCTGATCATTGGCAAACAAACGCATCAAGTGCGACAGCAGATCATCGTCGCCGATGAACGGTGCCAGTCGGTCCACTTGCCCGTCGCGCAGGTAGCGGATCGCCACCGGTTGCAATGACACCTGGGCTTCGATCGCACTGGCCAGCAAGCGTCCATGGAAGGTGCGCAGGCTGCGTCCGTCGGTGGTGGTGCCTTCCGGGAACATCAGCAGCGGGTGCTGTTGCTCCAGATGGCGGGTCATCTGCTTGCGGATCAACTGGCTGTCGCCCGCGCCCCGGCGAATGAACAGGCTACCGGCCTTGGCGGCCAACCAGCCAGCCACCGGCCAGGTGCGCACTTCGGCCTTGGACAGGAACGACATCGGCGTGACCATGCCCAGCAGTGGAATGTCGGTCCAGGACACGTGATTGCTCACCCACAGCATCGGCGTTTGCGGCAATTCACCGTGCACCGTCACGCGAAAGGGCAGGGCATTGGTCAGCCGTGCCATGAAAAAGCGCGACCAGCGCTGGCGCCGCACCATCGAATTGGCGATGCCCAAACGCTCGAACACCCCAAACACGCTGGCCATGCTCAAGCCCAGCGCCACCACCAGCAACACCCGGGCAATGCGCCCGTACACCCGCAGGCGGCTCATTACATTGCCGCCTTGAAGTGACGGGCGTAGCGCGGGCACAACTCGTCGCGCTTGAGCAGGATGAACACGTCGGCCACCTGGAAATCTTCATCCCAGCACGGCTCGCCGCAGATCTTGGCGCCCAGGCGCATGTAGGCCTTGAGCAGCGGTGGCATCTCGGCGATCACGTTGGACGGCAGGTCCAGCGCAGGCAGTGGTTTCTTCGGTTCGGCACGCAGGTGTTCGTTGCACAGGTAGCGTTCGCGCAGGCGCTGCATGATCGCGTGGGCCTGGATGCCGCCGTCGTGCATCGGGATGCTCGCGCAACCCATCAGGTAGCTGTAGCCGCCCTGGTTGAGCACTTCGGCCAACTCGCCCCACAGCACGGCGATGGTGCCGCCGTTGCGATAGGCCGGGTCGACGCAGGTGCGGCCGATTTCCAGGATCGGACCTTGCAGGTGCAGCAAGCCATGCAGGCTGAATTCTTCTTCGCTGTAGAACCGGCCCAGGGTGCTGGCAGCCTGGTGGTCCAGCAGGCGGGTGGTGGCCACCAGTCGACCGCTGTTCAAGTCCCGCACGCCGATGTGGCTGCAGTGAACATCATAGTCATCCATGTCCAGGCCTTGTTCCGCGCCTTTCAGCTTGGCGTTGAACTCGCCGCTGAACACGTTGAATCGCAGGGCCTGGGCTTCCTGCAAGGCCTTGGCGCCAACCAGGCGTTCGGCTTGCAGACGGCGTTCATTGCCGGTGTCGCTGATGCGGGCGATCTGAGTCATGGCGAGTCTCCGAGTGCCGGCCACTTTCGGCCGGTCGACTTTGTTGTCCAAAGTCAGGCTATGTAGCCTCGGTGTCATCTCCATGAAGTTCTGGTGACGCTTGGATGACAGGCCCCGGTTCATCGAGTTGTCGCAGAACTGTCATCTGCCTCGGCTAGGCTCGCGGGCTTGAATGCCCCCTCGAGTTTGCTTTCATGGTCAGAGGCCTGTTGTGCGTTGCCTTGTTCCTGGTCACCGTTACCGCCCACTCCGAAACCTGGCCTGACAAGGACTGGGCCAAAGGCACCCCGCTGGCCGGTCCCGCCGTCGATGCGCTGAACAGTTATGCCTTCCCCCCGCGTGACGATGTCACCCGCAAGGGCATCCGCACCGACGCGCTGTTGGTGATCCGCGATGGCGTGATCATCTATGAGCGCTACGCCGAGCCCACCACCGCCAGCACCCCGCACCTGACGTGGTCCATCAGCAAAAGCCTGATGGCCACCGTGTTGGGCGTGGCCTACGGCGAAAATCGCTTCAAGCTGACCGACCCCGCCGCGCGCTTTTATCCGCCGATGAAACAGCATCCCAAAGTGACCCTGGCCGACCTGCTGCACTGGGCGTCGGGCCTGGACTGGCAGGAAGACTATGAATATGCACCCTTGAAATCCTCGGTGGTGGCGATGCTCTACACCCGTGGGCATGCCGACATGGCCGACTTTGCCGCCGACACCGAGGCGGCCCATGCGCCGGGCCAGGTCTTTCGGTATTCCAGTGGCGACAGCAACATTCTGTCTGCTGCGCTCAAAGGCATGCTCGGCCACAAGGCTTACATGAGCTACCCGTGGGATGCACTGTTCAAGCCGTTGGGCATTCGCAACGCCACCTGGGAAACCGATGCCGATGAGACGTTTGTCGCGTCGTCCTACGCCTACCTCACCGCCCGCGACCTGGCGCGCGTGGGGTTATTGATGGCGCGGGACGGGCGCTGGGGTGAGCAACAGTTGTTGCCCAAAGCCTGGGTCGATTTCAATCGGCAGCCCTTCGAACGCTACAAGGCGGGCCAGGACGAAGCAGTGCCGGGCGGCCAGTGGTGGCTCAATCGTGAAGTGCAGGGCGCTCCCCGGCCCTGGCCCGATGCGCCTGCCGACACCTTGGCCGCACTGGGTCACTGGGGGCAGGCGCTGTTCGTGATGCCCGGCGAACACCTGGTCATCGTGCGCTACGGCGATGACCGGGATGGCAGCTACCGCCACAATGAACTCCTCAAGCGCGTGCTCGCGGCGGTGCAACCATGATCCGTCGTCGGCCGTTCACCAGCCTGTTCCTGCTGTTGTTGCTCGCCTTGCTGGGTTGGATCTGGCACGAACGCGTCAACCTGCAAGCCTTCCCCGACATCATCGCGGCCTACACCGCCAAGGAGTACTGCTCCTGCCGTTACGTCGAGAACAACCCCGCCGAGTACTGCCAGGGTTATGTAAAGCAGTACGTGCCCACCAGTGCGTTCAGCGACAACCCCAAACGCAGTGAAGTGACCGCCAGCGGGCTGGGACGCACACACACCGCGCGCTGGCTGGGCGACCGCCAGGGTTGCCGCCTGACCCCCTGACCCGCGCGGGGCTGCGAAGCAGCCCCCACATTGAATTTGCGCCGCCCGTGAGATTGCGCTTAAGGTTCGTGCAGGTTTTTTCCGCATGAGTCTTTATGGTCAATGTCAAACCCCTGGCCTTCGCCCTGTTGGCCGCCGCTTCCGTGCCTGCCCAGGCCGATTGGTACCTGGACAACGAGTCCTCGCGGCTGTCGTTCGTCACCACCAAAAACACCGAGATCGCCGAAGTGCAGCGCTTCCTGGTGTTGCACGGCAAGGTCGACCGCCAGGGCGCGGCGCAGTTGGAGGTCGAGCTGGAGTCGATCAACAGCGGCGTCCCGATGCGCGATGAGCGAATGCGTAACGAGCTGTTCGAGATCAAGACCTTTCCCGATGCGCTGATCAACGCGCAGATCAACCTGCAGCCGATCAACGATTTGGCCCCCGGCGCACAATTGGAGTTGCGCCTGCCGTTGTCCGTGACCCTGCACGGCAAGACCCAGACCTACAGCGCCGAGCTGCTGGCCACGCGCCTGGACGACCGTCGCTTCCAGGTGGTGACCCTGGAACCGCTGGTGGTGCATGCGGAGGATTTCGACCTGGCGCCGGGCGTGGCAGCCTTGCGCAAGGCGGCGGGGCTCAAGTCGATCAGTCTGTCGGTGCCGGTGGGTGCGGTGCTGATCTTCACGGCGCGCTGACATGAGCGGCGCGGTGTTCCCCTGGCGCAGCGCCAACCGTTTCGAGTTGCTGGTCGACGGACCGAATTTCTTTCCGCAGATGCTGGTGGGCATTGCCCGCGCCGAGCGGCAGGTGGAACTGGAGCTGTACCTGGTGGAAGCCGGTGCCTGCGCCAAAGCCATGGTGCAGGCACTGGTGCAGGCCGCCGAGCGGGGCGTGCGGGTGCGCTGCCTGTTCGATGATTACGGCAGCCTGGCGTTTACCCTGGGATTGCGCAAACGCCTGGCCGACGCCGGCGTGGAGCTGCGTTTATACAATCGCCTCAGTTGGCGACGCTGGATGCGCAACCTGTACCGCGACCACCGCAAGCTGTTGCTGATCGATCAGGAGACGGCCTTCGTCGGGGGGACCGGCGTTACCGACGAGTTCTGGACGCCCGGCAATGACAGCGCCGACTGGCATGAAGTCATGGTGCAGATCAGTGGTCCGCTGGTGCAGGACTGGCAGGCGCTGTTCGATCGCCAGTGGCATGCCAACAATGCGCGTCGGGCGTGGAAGCCCGCCACCCATTTCGGCTTGCCGCGCTTGCCCAAGGTGCCGGCGACCGGGCCGGGCCTGGGCCGCGTGGCGTATGCCGACGCCCGTCAGCACCGCGATATCCTGCAGTCATTGATTCGCGCCCTGAACAGCAGCCACCAGCGTATCTGGCTGGCAACGCCGTATTTCCTGCCGACCTGGAGCGTGCGCCGCGCGTTGCGCCGGGCTGCCGGGCGTGGCGTGGACGTGCGTTTGCTGCTGACCGGGCCCCGCACCGACCACCCCTCGGTGCGTTACGCCGGGCATCGCTACTACCCGCGCCTGCTGCGCGCCGGGGTACAGATCTTCGAGTATCAGCCGTGTTTCCTGCACCTGAAGATGGTGCTGGTGGACGATTGGGTCAGCATTGGCTCATGCAACTTCGATCACTGGAATTTGCGCTTCAACCTGGAAGCCAATCTGGAGGCGCTGGACCCGGCGTTGACCCAGGCGGTGGTCGGCAGTTTCGAACGGGATTTTGCCCAGAGCCAGGCGGTAAGCCTGGAAGCGTGGAAGGCGCGACCCTTGTGGCGGCGCGTGAAGCAGCGGGTGTGGGGGTGGATCGATCGGTTGGTGGTCAATCTGCTGGATAGGCGTGGATAGCACCAACGCCCCAAAACAAATGTGTGAGCTGGCTTTTGTGGGAGCCGGGCAAGCCAGCTCCCACAAAAGCTGGGTTTACAGCCTTGGATCAGAGCAATTCAAAACTCTGCTGCTGCACATCCTGCGAGTCCAGCCCGATCTGCACGTTGAACTGGCCCGGTTCCGCCGCGTACTTGAGCTGGCTGTTGTAGAACTTCAGGTCGTCCTCGGTGATGGTGAAGTGCAGCGTGCGTTCCTCGCCGGCCTTGAGCAGGAGCTTCTGGAAGTTCTTCAGCTCCTTGATCGGGCGAATCATGGAGCCGGCCACATCCTGGATGTATAGCTGCACTACGGTTTCGCCATCGACCTTGCCGGTGTTTTTCACCGTGACACTGGCGTCGAGCTTGCCGGTCTTGTTCAGGGTAGTGGACGACAGGGCCATCTCCGACAGGCTGAACGTGGTGTAGCTCAAACCATAACCGAACGGAAACAGCGGCCCGGTGCTGTCATCGAAGTACTGCGAGGTGTAGTTGCCCGGCTTGCCCGGAGTGAACGGGCGGCCAATGGTCAGGTGGTTGTAGTAGGTCGGAATCTGCCCCACCGAGCGCGGGAAGGTGATCGGCAGTTTGCCCGACGGGTTGTAGTCACCGAACAGCACGTCGGCGATGGCGTTGCCGCCCTCGGTACCGGCGAACCAGGTTTCCAGGATGGCGTCGGCTTGCTGGTTTTCTTCGAGGATCGACAGTGGACGACCATTCATCAACACCAGCACCAGCGGTTTGCCGGTGGCCTTCAGGGCCTTGATCAGGTCGCGCTGGCTTTGCGGGATGTTCAGGTCGGTGCGGCTGGAGGACTCGTGGGACATGCCACGGGACTCGCCCACGGCGGCCACGACCACGTCGGCATCCTTGGCGGCCTTGACGGCCTCGTCGATCATCACCTGGGCGGGGCGCGCGTCATCCACCACTTCCGGTGCATCGAAGTTGAGGAAGTTCAGGTAATCGACCACTGCCTTGTCGTTGGTGATGTTGGCGCCACGGGCATAGATGATCTTGCCTTTTTCGCCGATCACCGCGTTCAAACCGTCCAGCAGCGTCACCGATTGTTCCGGTTTGCCGGCGGCGGCCCAACTGCCCATCATGTCGATCGGCGCCTTGGCCAGCGGACCGACCAGGGCGATGGTCGCGGATTTTTTCAGCGGCAGGGTGTCGTTCCGGTTTTTCAGCAGGACCAGGCTGCGGCGCGCCACATCGCGGGCTTCGCTGCGGTGCAGGCGGCTTTCGGCGTAGGTGTCGGCCGGGTCATCCTCGGCCTTGCCGATACGCAGGTACGGGTCCTTGAACAGGCCCATGTCGTACTTGGCGCCGAGCACTTCGCGCACGGCGTTGTCGATATCGCTCTGTTCGATTTCACCGGACTTGAGCAGGCCGGGCAGTTCCTTGCCGTACAGCGAGTCGTTCATGCTCATGTCGATGCCGGCCTTGATCGCCAGCTTGGCGGCTTCACGCCCGTCCTTGGCCACGCCGTGCTTGAGCAGCTCGACGATGGCGCCGTGGTCGCTCACGGCTAGGCCCTTGAAGCCCCAGTCCTTGCGCAGCAGGTCGTTCATCAGCCAGGTGTTGGCGGTGGCGGGCACACCGTTGATCGAGTTCAGCGCCACCATCACGCCGCCGGAACCGGCTTTGATCGCCGCGTGGTAGGGCGGCAGGTAGTCCTGGTACATCTTGACCGGGCTCATGTCGACCACGTTGTAGTCACGGCCGCCTTCCACCGCGCCATACAGGGCGAAGTGCTTGACGCTGGCCATGATGCTGTCGGCATTGGCGGGGCTCACGCCCTGAAACGCCTTGACCATCACTTCGGCAATGCGCGAGACCAGGTAGGTGTCTTCGCCGAAACCTTCGGAAGTACGGCCCCAGCGCGGGTCGCGGGAGATATCGACCATCGGCGCAAAGGTGATGTCCAGGCTGTCGGCGGCGGCTTCCTGGGCGGCGATGCGTCCGGAGCGGCCGATGGCGTCCATGTCCCAGCTGGAGGCCAGCGCCAGGCTGATCGGGAAAATCGTGCGGTGGCCGTGGATCACGTCGTAGGCGAAGAACATCGGGATCTTCAAGCGGCTGCGCATGGCCGCGTCCTGCATCGGACGGTTTTCCGGACGGGTGATGGAATTGAACGTGCCGCCGATGCGTCCGGCGGCGATTTCCTTGCGGATCAGCTCGCGGGGCATCTCGGGGCCGATGCTGATCAGGCGTAACTGGCCTATCTTTTCATCGAGGGTCATCTGCTTGAGCAGGTCGTTGACGAACGTTTCCTTGTCCTTGAGCGCAACGGGCTGGGTCTCGGCCCAGACGGGGTGGCAGGCCAATGTGGCCACAAGGCCGAACAAACACAGCTTCTTCATGAATATCCTTTCGGGGCGTACTGCGCAGCGACAATGCAAACGCTGCTCGGCCAAAGTGTTTGGAACATATATTGTTGTTCGAGTGTTTTGTCAGACGAATGCAGCACACATCTGAACTCTGGTTCGCGCTGGGCATCTTTTAGCTGATTGGTTCGCAGCATGCCAGTAGTGGTGGCGGATTATGCCCCAGGCTCGGGATTTACAGGGTCATCAAATTTCACAGGAAGGTCGCGGAGACACATATGACAGTCATTCAAGGATACCGCTGGAGCCTCAAGGCTGCGGCCATGCTGTTGATCGGTACGCTGCTGAGCGGTTGCGGCATCAACAACATCCCCACCCTCGACGAACAGGCCAAGGCGGCCTGGGGCCAGGTGCAGAACCAGTATCAGCGGCGTGCCGACCTGATCCCCAACCTGGTGGAAACCGTGAAGGGCTATGCCGCCCACGAACAGGAAACCCTTACCGCGGTGATCGCGGCGCGGGCCAAGGCCACTTCGATCCAGGTGGACGCCAGCACCCTCGACAATCCCGAGAAACTCAAGCAGTTCCAGCAGGCCCAGGATGGTTTGACCGGCGCGCTCAGCCGTTTGATGGTGGTGTCCGAGCGCTACCCGGACCTCAAGGCCAACCAGAACTTCCTGGCCTTGCAGTCGCAGCTTGAAGGCACGGAAAACCGTATCACGGTGGCTCGCCGCGACTTTATCCAGGCCGTGCAGGCGTACAACACCGAAATCCGTACCTTCCCGGGCCGCCTGTGGCACAGCGTGATGTACAGCGACTTGCCGATTCGCGCCACGTTTGAAGCCACCAGCGCCGATGCCGATAAAGCCCCGCAAGTGAAGTTCAACTAAGGCGGCCTCGAGATGGCAATGGGGTTATTACGGCTGAGCCTGACGCTGTGGTTGCTGGCCTGTACGGGCCTGGCCCAGGCGGCGCTGACGTTTCCGGCGCTGACCGGACGGGTGGTGGACGACGCCCGGATGATCGACGCGCCCACACGCCAGCAACTGACCCAGCAATTGCAGGCGCTGGAGCAGAGCAGCGGCGAGCAGATCGTGGTGGTCACCGTGCCCGACCTGCAAGGGCTGCCCATCGAGGATTTCGGCTATCAATTGGGTCGTCACTGGGGCATCGGGCAGAAGGGCAAGGACAATGGCGCGCTGCTGATCGTCGCTCGGGATGAGCGCAAGTTGCGCATCGAGGTCGGCTACGGTCTGGAGGGCGTGCTGACCGATGCGCAGGCCTGGGTGATCATCAACCAGGTGATCGCGCCACGCTTCAAGGCTGGCAACTACAGCCAGGGCATCAGCGACGGCGTGGCGGCGATGGTGCGGGTGGTGGACGGTGAGCCTCTGGCGGTACCGGCCCATGTGGCGGATACGAGCTTCGCCAAGGATAATCCCGGGTTTTCCATCGGCCTGTTTATCCTGCTGATCGGTGTCTTGTGGCTGTGCCATCGTATGGGCCTGCCGGTGGGCGCTATCCTGCTGTCGATCCTCAGCAGCAGCGGCCGTGGCGGTGGGGGAGGCGGTGGTGGTGGCGGCTTTCGGGGCGGCGGGGGCGGTTTCGGGGGTGGCGGGGCGTCGGGCGGTTGGTAATCACAATAATGAGAGAGCAACGACAAGCATGGGCTTACTGACTGAACACGAGCAGCGCCAGGTCGCTGAAGCGATTGCCCGGGTGGAGAAAACCACTGATGCGGAACTGGTGACCGTCCTGGCCGCTCGCGCCGATGACTACGCCTACATTCCGTTGCTGTGGGCCAGTTTGATCGCGCTGGTGGTGCCCGGTGTCGTGCATTACCTGTCCGGTTACCTGACCATGTACACCTTGCTGCTGGCGCAATGGCTGACGTTCATCGTGCTGTGCCTGGTGTTCCGCCTGCCCAAGGTGACCACGCGGTTGATTCCCCGTTCGGTGCGCCATTGGCGGGCTTCCAACCTGGCACGGCGCCAGTTTCTGGAGCAGAACCTGCACCACACCCTGGGCAGCACGGGCGTATTGATCTTTGTCAGCGAGGCCGAGCGGTATGTGGAAATCCTGGTGGACGAGGGCATTTCCCGGCACCTGGCCGACGACAGCTGGGATGTGATCGTCAAGGCGTTTACCCAGCAGGTGAAGCAGGGGCAGACATTGACGGGGTTCATTACATGCATCGAGGCCTGTGGCGAGTTGCTCAAGGTGCATGTGCCGGTGACCCAAACCCGTAATGAACTGCCGAATCGCCTGATCGTACTCGAATAGCCCATTCAACACTGGGCAAATGTGTGAACCCTTGCATGTGGGAGCTGGCTTGCCTGCGATGGCATCACCACCGGTCTGCCTGATGGACCCAGTAGGCTGCATCGCAGGCAAGCCAGCTCCCACAGAATCCCGTTTTCACATTCGATGTGTGACGGGTACTGACCGTTGATCAAATAACTCCGTGCCCTAAACCCCCATCCCCCCTAAAATGCCCGGCATTTCCTGCCTGAGGCGTTTTTGTTCATGTCTGTCACCGCTCAACCTGCCAGCGATCACCACGCCCAGTTCATCGAACTGCTGAGCGCAAGCCTGGCCGAGAACGCCTTTATCAAGCTGGTGCTGGCTAAGTACGTGGGCGAAGAGGCCGAGTTGCAGCGGCTGATCATCAAGCCGGTGGTGGTCAAGGAGCAGCCCTGCCTGTCCTTTGTCTACCGCTACAAGACGCGCGATATCACCAAGAACTTCCCTCAGGCTGACGGTGTGGCGGCGATTGCCGCATTGCTGCCGACGCAGTTCAAGAACGCCCATCTGTTGTCGCTGACCGACGAAGCCCAGCTGGAATACAGCAAGAAGAACAAAAGCTCGCTGTTCAGGAGCAAAGCGCAGCAATTACGTGAGGCGCCGACGGCAACGCACAACCGCGAAAAGCATCGCTTCCTCGACCTGAGCCGGCCGTTTCTCGCCGACCTGGGGGTGACCGATGCCAAACAGGCGCTGATCCCGTCGATGTCACGCAAATGGAAGCAGATCAACAAGTTCATCGAAGTGTTCAGCCATGCGCTGACCTCGTCGCCGCTGAAGCTGGACCGACCCGTGCGTGTCGCGGACTTCGGCTCGGGCAAGGGCTACCTGACTTTCGCCATCCACGATTATTTGCGCAACACCCTGAAGGCCGAGGGCGAGGTGATCGGCGTGGAGTTGCGCGAGGACATGGTGACCCTGTGCAACGCCGCCGCCGCACGCCTGGAACACCCGGGCCTGGTGTTCAAGTGCGGCGATGTGCGCAGCGTCGCGCCGAGTGAGCTGGAGGTGATGATCGCCCTGCATGCATGCGACATCGCCACCGACTATGCGATCCACACCGGTATCCGTTCCGGTGCGTCGATCATCATGTGTTCGCCGTGCTGCCACAAACAGATTCGCTTGCAGATCCAGAGCCCGGTGCTGCTCAAACCGATGCTGCAATACGGCCTGCACCTGGGGCAGCAGGCGGAAATGGTCACCGACAGTTTGCGTGCGTTGTTCCTGGAAGCCTGTGGTTATGAGACCAAGGTGTTCGAGTTCATTTCGCTGGAACACACCAACAAGAACAAGATGATCTTGGCCGTGAAGCGCGCCGAGCCGGTGGACAACACTCAGTTGCTGGAGAAAATCCAGGAGCTGAAAGCGTTCTACCACATCACCGAACATTGCCTGGAAACCCTGCTGCGCGCGGATGGTTTCTTGAGTTGAATACAAGCCCCCTGTGGGAGCTGGCTTGCCAGCGATAGCGGTGTGTCAGTCACCACCGCCATCGCAGGCAAGCCACTCCCACATTAGACTGAGCCAGCCTTGATTATTGGGGCAGGCTGCACCGCTGTCTTGCGCCCGAGCATCACCGTCACGATCACGCCGCAGGCAAACACCCAGGTAATCGGCTCGATATGCTCACCAAAAAACAGCGCCGAAAACGCGATGGTGAAGAAAATCTGCAGCAGCTGGATCTGGCTGACCCGTGCAATCCCGCCCATGGCCAAGCCCGCGTACCAGGCAAAGAACCCCAGGAACTGCGAGAACAGCGACACATAGCCGAACGCCCACCAGGCGCGCATGGAAATGGCCCCCTGATGCTGCGCCGCCAGGTACCACACCGGGCCGATCAGCACCGGCGTCGACAGCACCAGCGCCCAGCAGATCACTTGCCAGCCGCCCATCTCCTTGGCCAGGCGGCCGCCTTCGGCGTACCCCAGGCCCCCCACGGCGATCGCACCCACCATCAGCAAGTCGCCGGCCTGGATGCTGCCGGCCCCGGTGATCAACGCGTAGCTCAACACCAGCGCACTGCCCAGCGCAGCGCAGGCCCAGAAGGCTTTCGACGGGCGCTCGTGGGACAGCCACGCCGCGTACAGCGCCACGCACAGTGGTTGCAGGCCGTTGACCAGCGCGCCGTGGGACGCCGGCAGGGTTTGCATGGCCCAGGCCGACAGCACCGGGAAACCCAGGATCACCCCGGCGATCACCAGGCACAGCCCGCGCACCTGGCGCCAGGTCGGCCAGCGCTCGCGGCGCCACAGCAACAGCGCCGCTGCCGGAACCGCCGCGAACAGCGCGCGGCCCAGGCCGTTGAGCAACGGGTGGATTTCCTGCACCACGATACGGGTGAAGGGCAGGGTCAGGCTGAAGATGATGACACCCAGCAGGCCGAGGGCCATGCCAGTGTTTTCGCGCGTGCTCATGGGGGCAACCGAAATCAAGAGGGCTTCAAGGGAAGCCCATCTAGCCACAACCCCCGCCGATTGCGGGCCTACAGCTGATCGCAGATTTATCCGTACAGTTTTTCAGAAGAACCGCGTGACGCTGATCTTGGCGTTGCGCCCCTCGCTGTAGGCACGGTCGCCGCTGAGGGCTGGGCGGTAATTGCGATTGAACAGGTTGTCGACGGTGAAGTTGACTTCGGTGCCCTTGAGGCCGGCCTGCTGCGGTTTCCAGCTGGCGAACAGGCCCTGGGTGTCGTAGCTGGCGTTTTCATACTGGTCGTAGAAGCTGTCACCGGCGATGCTGTTGAGACTGCTGGCGTATTTATCGCTGGGCAGGCGGTCGGTCTTGCGCACGAACTGCCCCTGCCAGCCGACTTGCGCGTCCCAGCTCGGGATCTTGGTGCCCAGCACCACCACCCATTTGGCCGGCGGAATGTCACGGGCCCACACGTGGGTGCTGGTGGCCCACGGGTTGGTGTAGGGGTTGTCACGTTTGCCGGTGGCCCAGGAGTAGGACAGCGAGCCGAACAGGTACGTCGAGTCGTAGTAGCCCTCGACCTCGAAGCCCTTGATGGTCATGCCGCCGATGTTGCGGTAGTTGGACTTGGCCGCCATGTCGCCGGCGCAGACCGTGTCGATACTGCCCGAGACCGAGTTCTGTCGCGCGCAACCGATGCCGGTGGCCTTGAAAATCTCATCCTCGATGCGGTTGTGGAACAGGGTGGTACGCAGTTGCAGGTTGTCTTCGCGGGTGAACAGGCCGGAGAAATTGGTGATGTTGCCGGCGGTGATCGCGGTGATGCGTTCCGGGTCCAGATCGACGCTGGTGGCGGTGCGGCTGCCGATGCCTTGCACTTCGTACTGTTCATCGATCACCGGGGCGCGCCAGGTTTTGTTCCAGCTGGCGAACATCGCTACATCGGGGGTGATGTTCCAATAGGCCGCCAGGCGGGGCGACCAGCCGGTGTAGGTGCGGTCGCTGTAGTCATGCCCGAACGATGGGTCGGGGTTGCTGTAGTACGGCGCATCGTTGGCTTCGCCACGGTTGCGCACGTGGTCGTAGCGCAGCGATGGGGTGATGGTCACGTCGCCGAGGGTCACCGCGTCTTGAAGATAGAACGAGTTCGTATCGACTTTGCCATGGGGCATGAAGTACGGCTGGAAGTGCCCGTAGTTGTAGCGGGGCGTGTTGTAGGTGGCGCCGGGCATCCAGCTTTCGGTTTCACGGATGTGCTTGCGCACCTGCACCCCGGTGGTGACCGCGTGTTCCAGCGGCCCGGTGTTGAAGCGGCTGATGTTGCGTGCTTCCAGAATTTTGTCGTCGTACGAGGTGTCCATCTTGCGCCCGCCGGTGGCCAGGGAGAACGAGGCGTTTGCGTCACGCTCGTCGGTCTGGTCGGTATTGGACGCGGAGTAGCTGAGTTTCAGGTCCACCAGCGGGTTGTCGAGGGGCTGGTATTCGTACTTGGCCGAGTAGGTGGTGTCGATGGTCTCGCGGTCTGCCAGGAAGCGTTTGAGGGCGCCTTCGTAACCGTAGCGGTCAATGGCCGATTGCAGCGGCGGCGTGGGGTAGCTTTTGGCCGAGAAGGGCGTCCAGCGCTGGCTTCGCGAGCGCGAGTAAGACAGGCCCATGCTGTGCTCGTCGGTGAAGTGTGCGTTGACCTTGAACAACGCGCCATCCACATTTGTCGCGCTGTTGGGCAGGCGCTTGGGGTTGATCGGGTATTCATTGCGCGGGTCCGGCGGGGTGGCGGCGAGCTTCATGTCGCCACCGTCGCGTTGGGTCAGGTAGGCCAGGCCATCCAGGCGGCCATCATCGGTGCGGCCATAAATGGCCGAGCTGTAGACCTGTTCGTGGTCGTTGCTGGAGTAGCCATATTTGAGCATGGCACCGGCGTTGCGGCCGTCTTCGAGCAGGTCGGGGGCGTCCTTGGTTTCCATGTGCACCGTGCCGCCGAAGCCGCCGTTGCCGGTAAAGGCCGAGTACGGGCCTTTCTCGACCTCGATGCTCTTGATCAGCTCGGGTTCGATGAACACCGTGCCTTGCTGATAGCGCTCGAAGCCGCTTTTGGTCGCACCGTCCACGGTCATGGGTATGTCTTCAGCCTCGCCCATCCCGCGAATGTTGATGGTCTGGCCACCCGGTTTGGGCGAGCCGCCCATGAATACGCCGGGCAGGGTTTGCAGGAGGGCGGGAATGTTGTTGGGCTGGTAGCGGTCGATGTCCGCCTGGTTCAGGGTGGAGCGGCCCACGGTGCTGGAGTCGACCTGGGTACCGGTGCCGATCACGCTCAGGGCGTCGAGCTGAACGGTGCCGCTGTTGCTGGTCTTGGCCTCTTCGGGTTTTACCACGTAGGTGCTGCCGACCTTGATCAGGGTGAACGTACCGTTTTTGAGCAAGGTACGAATCGCCACTTCCGGGGTGAATTCGCCGCTGAGTGCCGGCGCCTGCACGTTCTTGAACAGCGTCTCGTCGAACAGCAGCTGGATTTTCGCCTGCTGCGCCACCTGGCTCAGGGACGTGGCCAGCGGCTGCGCCGGCAGCTGCAGTTTGAACGACTCGGCGTGGGCGGCGAGGCTGAACGCCATGCACGTGGCGATAAGGGTCGGACGCAAAAACAGGTGCGAAGCGTGGCAAGGCGCGCGAAACATGAAATCTCCCGGTGTGGCCAAATGGCCGAAAAGGTGTGCGTATCAAACGCAGACCGGGAGAAGACGGGGCAGGCAAAAAAATCCACACCTGCGAATGCAAAATATTCTCAAATAAGAATGTCGTGAGGTTATTTGCTTGATTCGATCCTGACGATGCCGTCGGCCGACGCCACGGTTTTCACCGGCAGCAGGGCGGGCAGGGCATTGAGCAGGGCATCGGGGTCGTTCACATCGAGGCTGCCCGAGACCTTCAATTGCGCCACGGCATTGCTCACCTGCAACGGCGCCTGGGGCCGATAGAGACTCAATTCGTCGATCAGGCTGGCCAGCTCGCGATTGCGAAACGACAAGTGGCCACTGCGCCAGTCGGCGACTTCTTCAGCGCTGAGGCTTTGCTGTTGCACAGTGCCCTTGGCGAAGCTGTAGCTGGCGCGTTGGCGAGCGCCGAGCAACAGGGCCGGGCTTTTTGCGTCCGGCTCGAAGGCGACCTGGCCGTGGGCCACGCTGACCACCAACTGCTGTTGGCTGCGTCGCACATCGAAACCGGTGCCGACGACGCGCACGCTGGCCTCGCCGGCTTGCACGAACAGGGGGCGTTCCTTGTCGGCAGCCACCTCGATGTACAACTGGCCCTTGTCCAGGTGCACGATGCGCTGATGCGTCGTGAAATCCACGCGCAGACGGGTGTTGGCATTCACGTACAAGGTGCTGCCATCGGGCAGGTTCAAGGTGCGCATGCCTTTGGCGTGGGCAGCCACTTGGGTGTGGTAGAGCTCGCGCGGCGCGTCGATCTGTGTGGCCAGCACCGCGCACAACAGGGCGGCGGCCACGGCCAGGGCCGGGCGCCATACCGAGGGCTTGCGCCGGGGCAAGGCCACGGGTTTGTTCAGTTGTTGCAGTTGGGCGAGGTCCGCCCACAGTTGTTCGAACTCGGCGTACGCACGGGCATGGGCCGGCTCCGCCTGCCAGGCGGCAAAGGCTTTGCGGTCGGCGCGCTCCGGCTCGTTGCGGTTGCGTGCAAACCAGCTGGCGGCCTGGGCATCGATGGAGTCGCTGTCCTCGATGTCCAGGGCATCGATGTCGCTCAGGCGGTTCATTCTGGCTGCTCCGTGCCGGGTTCGTGTTGAAGGCGTCGCTTGCAGTGCAGCAGGGCAAAGGCGATGTGCTTTTCCACCATGCTGGTCGAAATGCCCATGCGCTCGGCGATCTGCGTCTGGCTCAGGCCTTCGAAGCGGTGCAGCATAAGGGCTTCTCGCCTGCGGGGCGAGAGTTCGGCGAGGACTTCTTTCAACTGTTCCAGGCGTTGCAAGCGCTGCGCGGCGGCCATGGGGTCGTTTTGCTCGTCGGTGACAGGCTCGGTATACAGGTCGGCCTGATCAGAGTGGACGGTCTGCCGTACCTTCTGTTTGCGCCAGTGATCGCGCAACAAGTTGCGCGCCATCTGGAACAGAAACGCCCGTGGCTGCTCGACGTTGGCGCGGTCGCGGTAGTCCAGCCATTGGGTAAAGACATCCTGTGTCATGTCCGCCGCGTCGCTGGCGTTGTCGGTGCGCTTGCGCAGGTAATACAGAATATCTGCATAAAACCCGCGAACGGCATCGACCGACGACGGGTCGGGCTTGGGACGAGACATGGATACCCTTCTTGACGAAGCACGACGTAGAAAAGTCGTGAATGGTATCGAGAACCATTGTCATTTGTCTCTATTTTACGGATGCACGCAATAAAAAATGTGGAAGCGGGCGGGCTCGCGAAAGCGGTAGGTCAGCCGATTTATCCATGGGCTGACACATTGCATTCGCGAGCCAGCCCGCTCCCACAGGGGATCGTGGCTTAGCGCAACAAGGTTTTCAGTTGTTCGATCCCTGCCTCGCCAAGTGGAAAAACCGGCAGCCGAGGATCACCTGCTTCCAGCCCCGTGAGGCGCAGCCCCGCCTTGATGGTGGCCGGCAACCCGCCCTTGAGGATGAAGTCGAGCAGCGGCAGTTGTTGATAGAACAACGCCCGCGCCGTGGCCAGGTCATTGGCCAGGACCGCGTCGTACAAATCCAGGTTGAGCTGCGGGATCAGGTTCGGCGCCGCCGTGCACCAGCCTTTCGCACCGGCCGCAAAAGCCTCCAGCGCCAGCGGGTTGCAGCCGTTGTAGAACGGCACGTCGCTCTGGCGCCGCAACTGGTGCATGCGCTGAATGTCCCCGGTGCTCTCCTTGACCATGGTCACGTTGGCGACCTGCTTGACGATGCGCAGGATCAAGTCCACCGACATATCCGTGCCGCTGGTGGCCGGGTTGTTGTAGAGCATGATCGGCACGCCGATGCTGTCGCCGATCGCCGCGTAGTGGGCGAGGATTTCCGCTTCGCTGAGCTTCCAGTAGGAGGCCGGCAGCACCATCACCACGTCGGCCCCATGGGCTTCGGCGTAACGCGCGCGGCGCACGGCCTTGGCGGTGGTCAGGTCGGACACACTGACGATGGTCGGCACGCGCCGGGCGACTTTTTCGATGCTGTAGGCGCTGACTTCGTCCCACTCGGCATCGCTCAGGTAGGCGCCTTCGCCGGTGCTGCCCAGGGGCGCGATGGCGTGGACGCCGCTGTCGATCAAGCGGTCGATGGAGCGCCCCAGCGCGTCGAGGTCGATGCGTTGGCCGTCGGTGCTGAACGGGGTGATGGTGTAGCCGATGATGCCGTGAATGGTTGGGCTGGACATGGAAAGTCTCCGGTCGAAAAGGGGCGGATCAGTTCAGGCAATCGGCGTGTTTGCGCAGGTTCTGCCGGGCGTAGTAATTGAACGCGGCGCCAAAGCGCTTGGGCTTGGAGATCCAGTCATGGGCCTCGCGTCCCAGCTCCGGCAAAATCGGCTTGATCGTGCCCGCCGACATCGCCAGCAATTGCAACTTGGCCGCGCGCTCGATCAACTGGGCGATCACGCAGGCTTCCTCGATGCTCGCCCCGGTGGACAACTGACCGTGGTGCGACAGCAGGATCGCGCGCTTGTCGCCCAGTGCCGTGGTGATGATTTCACCCTCTTCATTGCCCACCGGCACGCCGGGCCAGGCCTCCAGGAAGGCGCAGTCTTCGTAGAGCGGGCAAAGGTCCATATGGGATACCTGCAGCGGCACCTCCAGCATCGACAACGCGGCAATATGAGTGGGGTGCGTATGGATGATGCAGTTCACATCCGGCCGCCCGCGATACACCCAGCTGTGGAAGCGGTTGGCCGGGTTGGGGATGCCATGGCCTTCGAGTACTTCAAGGTCTTCGTTGACCAGCAGCAGGTTGCCGGCGGTTATCTCATCGAAACCCAGGCCCAGTTGCTGGGTGTAATAGGTACCGGCTTCAGGCCCGCGCGCGGTGATCTGCCCGGCCAGGCCGGAGTCATGGCCGTTCTCGAACAGAATGCGACAGGTGAGCGCCAGCTTTTGCCGGTCGGTCCACGTATTATCCGCCAGGGTGTTTTGCATCTGGATCAGGGCTTGCTTGACCAACTGGTCTTTGGGGAGTGCTAATGTCTTGGCCATGTCTGTGTCCTTTGGGTTAGAGCAAATGACACTAAAGATCCTATATGACACTTTGTGTCATTCGCAAGCGCAGCTTTTGATTTTCGGCAGGGATTAACCGCAAAGCATGTCTATCCGTTTGAAAGTATTGAGAAAAAAACTTGGCGTAACGCTGGAGGTCCTGGCTGAAAAAACCGGGATGACCAAGAGTTACCTCTCCAAGGTCGAGCGCGGGCTCAACACGCCGTCGATTGCCGCCGCGCTGAAACTGGCCAAGGCCTTGAGCGTGAAGGTCGAAGAGCTGTTCAGTGAAGACCGTGCGGGCCTCGACAGCTACAGCCTGGTGCGCAGCCATGAGCGGCCGGACACGTCACCGGGTTACGCGGTGCTCGCCCATCAGGTCAGCGAGCGCAGCCTGCTGCCGTTCATCATCTACCCGCCGACGGAGTTCACCGACAAGAGCTTCAAGGAACACCTGGGGGAGGAATTTTTGTTTGTGCATGAAGGCCAGGTGGAGGTGGACTTCATGAACGAACGGGTGATCCTGGAGCGCGGCGACGCGTTGCACTTCAATGCGCAGAAACCGCATCGACTGAGATCAGTCGGTGATGTGCAGGCGCAATTGTTGGTGGTGGTGCACAGCGCCGAAGAATGACACTGATGTTTGCCTGAAATGCGATCCATGTGGGAGCTGGCTTGCCTGCGATGGCATCACCTCGATTCAACTGACAGACCGAGTTGCCGGTATCGCAGGCAAGCCAGCTCCCACAGTTGATCTCCTTTGTTCGCAAGATCAGCGTTCGACCGGCACGGACAAGGCCGGGTTGCCCAGCGCATGGGTGCGCGCCGCAAAGAATCTCAGTTGCACACCCGTGCCCTCGAACAACGCCGAATACCGCCGCTTCTGTTGACGAATAAACCCGTCACTGCGCCCCGACACCGAAATCGCCAACGTCGTCAGCCCGGCCTGGCGAATCGCATCCACCAGGTGCTTGTCCTGCGCTCCCAGCTCATGGCCGAAGAGGCACAGCGCCCCCTCATGGGTCAGCAGTTGCTCATAGCAGAACGACAGGTAATCCGAGCTGCGGATAGTCTTGAGCTTCTCCTCGACAGTGCCTTCGCTGACAAACAGCGGCACGTCGTCCAGGGTCTTGAGCGTGTTGTTGATGGCAAAGCTGCTGAGCAGCGTGCTGTCGGTGGACGGCAGCTTGCGCGCGGTGCCGTCGAGGTTGCGCACCAGGTGCAGGCCGCCGTGCAGGTAGAGAATGCGCGTGGCGTCGGTGCGGGTGTTGCGCAGGTCAAAGCTGGCGTCGGCGCTGCGGAACAGGTCGTCGATGCCCGGCGCATGCAGGGTTGCCCAGTAGTTGAGCAGGTCGTAGTTGCTGGTGAATACCGTCGAGTATTGCTTGAGCTCATGGTTGATGGTCGCCAGCGTCGAAGGCTGCACCAGGCGCCACGGAATGTGCACGCTGTGGATGGTGTTGATCAACGCTTCCTTGATCGCGTAGTAGCGATTGCGCGGTGCCGCCGAGCTGACCGCCAGGGCCTTGTTGACCCGGCTGGTGGTTTTCAACGCGCCCAGGGCCTGCTCGAAACTGCGGGTTTGCAGAGCGTCGAACACGCTCAGCTCGGACGCGCTCAGGGGTTTTTCTTCGACGGTGCGGGCGTTTTCGAACAATGAGTCGTAGGCAAAGTCTTCCCAGATCGTACGGCTGGCGCCGTTGCCGATCAGAATCCCGTTGAAGTCGATGGCACTGCGCAGGGCGCTCCAGTCTTCAAGGTGGGCGTCAATATCCTGGAAATCCTTCATCGCGGCGGGTCTACTCGAAATCGGCGGAAGAGGGACTTTATCACGGGCAAGCGTTGATCCTGATCAAGATGCGGTGCCCGTCACCGGTCGATGCTGTGGGCATACCGCCTCTGAGGATTCACCATGAGCAGCACCTTCTTCATTCCCGCCGTCAACATCATGGGCATCGCCTGCCTCGATGACGCCATGGGCGCCATCCGCAACTACGGGTTTCGCAAGGCATTGATCGTGACCGATGCCGGGCTGGCCGACGCTGGCGTGGCGGGGATGGTTGCCGAAAAACTGGCGATGCAGGACATCGACTCGGTGATCTACGACGGCGCCAAGCCCAACCCCACCGTGGCGAATGTCGAGAAAGGCCTGGCATTGCTGCAACAGAGCGCCTGTGATTTCGTGGTGTCCCTGGGCGGTGGTTCGCCCCACGACTGCGCCAAGGGCATCGCTCTGTGCGCCACCAATGGCGGGCATATCGGCGACTACGAAGGCGTCGACCAATCGAGCAAGCCGCAACTGCCGCTGGTAGCCATCAACACCACCGCCGGCACAGCCAGCGAAATGACGCGCTTCTGCATCATCACCGACGAAACCCGCCATGTAAAAATGGCGATTGTCGACCGCAACGTCACGCCGCTGCTGTCGGTCAACGACCCGGCGTTGATGGCCGGCATGCCCAAGGGCCTCACCGCCGCCACCGGCATGGATGCCCTGACCCATGCCATCGAAGCCTACGTGTCCACCGCCGCCACACCGATCACCGACGCCTGCGCGCTCAAGGCCATCGAGCTGATCAGTGCCAACCTGCGCCTGGCCGTGCGCGACGGCAGCGACCTCGCCGCGCGGGAAAACATGGCGTATGCGCAGTTCCTGGCGGGCATGGCTTTCAATAACGCGTCCCTGGGGTTCGTGCATGCCATGGCCCACCAGTTGGGCGGTCTGTATGACTTGCCCCACGGCGTGTGCAACGCGGTCTTGCTGCCCCATGTGCAGAGCTTCAATGCCAGCGTCAGCGCCGAACGCTTGAGCCACGTGGGCCGCGCGCTGGGCGCCGACATCAAGGGACGCACACCGGAAGAGGGCGCCCAGGCCGCCATCGCCGCCATTCGCAGCCTGGCCCATGACGTGGACATCCCCGCCGGCCTGCGTGAACTGGGTGCCAAGTTGCAAGACATCCCGCGGCTGGCCACCAACGCCTTGAAAGATGCCTGCGGGCTGACCAACCCACGGCGGGCGGATCAGCGTCAGATCGAGGAGATTTTTCGCAGCGCGTTTTGACCCCTGCTGCAAAGGGCGACGCACAGCCCCGCGCCGCTCGCCAGCCCGACGCAGAACAGCGCAAATGGCCACGCTTGCTGACTCACCAACAGGCTGGCCACACCGCCGATCAATGCAGCCATCAACTGATGCATGAAACCGCTCAATGCCATGGCGTAGGAGCCGCTTATCGGTGACGTGTCGTTGGCCAGTGACAAACTGATCGGATAACTCATCGACTGGCCGAGCACCGCCAGGCAATACGGCAACCACAGCAAGACGGCGAGCCCGCTGGCAAACACACTGCCCAGCAACATCATGGCCGTTCCCGCCACCACCAACGCCACTCCCCAGCCCATCATCCTCAATCGCCCTGTGTGAGCGACGAAGCGATTGACCATCACCGCTCCTGCCAGGTAAGCAGCGCTGATCGGCCAGCCCAGCCAGCCGTATTGCGCGGAGCTCCACTCGAAACGCCCCTGAAGGATCAACGGTGTACACGTGTTAAAGGCGATGATTACGCCATAACCCAGACCACCTGTCAGAGCAGCCTGCAAAAAAGGCGGATGTCGCACAATTGTGGCGTAGATGTGCCCTGTGGACAGCGAGGAGTCGGTTTTCGCCAACAGCGCAAACTCCACCCGATGAAGCACCAGCATCAGCACCACCGACCCAATCGCCAAGCCGTAAAAAATCGCCTCCCAGCCGAAAGCCACCTGTAGCAACGAACCCGCGAATTGGCCGATACCCAACGCGACCACAAACGTCATTCCCAGCCATGACAGCCCTTTGGCCAACAAGGCACCACTGAAACTGTCACGCACCAAAACCCGCGCCATCACTGAAACACCACCGGCCCCCAAGCCTTGGATCAGCTGCAATGACAGGAAGGATTCAACGTTGAACGCCGAAGGAATCGCAGCACTCGCCAATGCATACAAGGCGAGTGCCGCCAGCAGCACAGGCTTGCGGCCAAACCGCTCACCCAGGCTACCCCACAGCAACATCGGCAATGCCATGCCGACCAGATAGATCGCCAAAGCCAGCGCAACACGGTCTTCGGCTGCGGGGAGGGCGTGGGCGATGGCGGGAACGGCGGGAAGGTAGCTGCTGATACCGACTTGGGCGAGGAATGCGGCGGCGCAGGCCAGTGCGAGGGTGGTGGTATTGTTCAAAAACAGGCTTTTCCTTTTTCAGCGGTAAACTACCGGCAGATAGTGTATTTGTTTCTAACGTGCGGTTAATCGTTTGTCACCAAGGAACCACCCCATGAGAGTTCTATTATTCGGCGCCACTGGAATGGTTGGCCAGGGCGTTTTGCGCGAATGCCTCCTGGCGACCGACGTGCAGGAAGTGGTCGCCGTTGGTCGCACGCCGTTGACCCAGGAGCACGGCAAGCTGCATCAGGTGTTGCACAGCGACATGCTGGACTTCCAACCTCTGGAAAACCTGCTGCAAGGCTTCGACGCCTGCTTCTTCTGCCTCGGCGTTTCCTCGGCCGGGATGAATGAAACCAAGTACACCCACCTCACCTATGACCTCACCCTGGTCGCCGCCAGCACCCTGGCGCGGCTCAACCCGCAGATGACGTTTGTGTATGTGTCCGGCGCCGGTACCGACAGTTCCGAGGCGGGCAAGTCGATGTGGGCGCGGGTCAAGGGCAAGACCGAGAATGCCTTGCTGCGGTTGCCGTTCAAGGCGGTGTACCTGTTTCGGCCCGGGGTGATCCAGCCATTGCACGGCGTGCGTTCGAAAACGCCGTTGTACCAGTCCTTCTACAGCGTGTTGGGCCCGTTGTTGTCGTTTTTGCGGCGGGTGAAGCCGAGCTGGGTGGTGAGTACCGAGACCGTCGGTCGGGCGATGTTGCAGGTGGCGAGCCGGGGCGCGCCGCAACCGGTGGTGGAACAGGCCGAGATCAACCGCCTGGCCCGTGAGCGTCACTGATGCTGCACCGAAGCCTGGTGCGCCGACTGGACCTGATCACCCTGCAACTGTTCGTGGCGGTGTTCGAAGAGGGCACGCTTACCCGCGCCGCAGCGCGCGAGGCCATTGCCGTGTCGGCGGCCAGCAAGCGCCTGATGGAGCTGGAGCAGGTACTGGGTGTGAGTCTGTTCGTGCGTCGGGCCAAGGGCATGGACCTGACGGCGGCGGGCGAAACCCTGCTGCACCATGCGCGGCAGATGCTGTTCAACGTCGAAAAAATGGGCCTGGAACTGGGCGAACACAGCCACGGTGTGCGCGGCTATGTGCGCATGCTGGCCAATCTGTCGGCGATCATTCAGTTCCTGCCCGAAGACCTGCGGGATTTTTCCGAGCTGCACCCCGAAGTCAAAACCGACCTGGAAGAGCGTCCCAGCAACGGCGTGGTGCAAGGCGTGCTGGATGGCGTGGCCGACCTGGGCATCTGTTCCAGTGACACCGACACCAAGGGCTTGCCCAGCGTGACCTATCGCCTCGACAAACTGGTGGTGCTGATGCCTGCCGATCATCCGCTGGCCACGCGCGACAGCCTGGCGTTCGCCGAGACCCTGGACAGCGATTATGTCGGCTTGCACGCCGCCAGTTCGATCAACATGCGCACCCACGCCGCTGCGCGCGAGGCGGGCAGGATGCTGCGCCTGCGTATCCATGTGCCGGGGTTCGATGCGATGTGCCGGATGGTCCAGGCGAACATGGGCATTGGCATCCTGCCGCACAAGGCCTATGAGTTGTTCGGCCGGGCGCTGGGCTTGCACGCGGTGCCGTTGACGGATGCCTGGTCGGATCGCAGCCTGATCCTGGTGGTGCGCGATGAGGCGCAACTGTCGCCGGTCAGCCGCCTGCTTTTCGACTACCTGCGCAAGGCGCTGGTGTAACTGAAACCCTGTCGGCCTCATCGCGGGTAAGCCGGCTCCTACAGATGATTCCGCGGTCGTTCGTGTTTGGCGAACGCTCGTTGCCAACTGACGGTTGGATTTCTCCTGCGGCTGTCCTCTAGCCTTGGCTCACATTCCAAGAACAAGAGGTACACCCCATGACGGCTCCCTTGAGCGGTATCAAGGTGATCGAGATCGGTACCCTGATTGCCGCGCCATTCGCCGCCCGGATGATGGCCGAGTTTGGCGCCGAGGTGATCAAGATCGAAGCCCTGGGGCAGGGTGACCCACTTCGCAAATGGCGAAAGCTGCATGAAGGCACGTCGCTGTGGTGGTACCTGCAATCGCGTAACAAGAAGTCGTTGGCGCTGGATCTCAAGTCGTCCGAAGGCTTGGGTTTGATCAAGCAATTGCTTGGAGATGCCGACGTGCTCATCGAAAACCTGCGCCCCGGCGGCCTGGAAAAACTGGGTCTGGGTTGGGACGTGCTGCACGCCATCAACCCCAAGCTGACGTTGGTGCGCATCTCGGGCTACGGCCAGTCGGGCCCGTATCGCGATCGCCCTGGCTTCGGTGCCATCGGCGAGGCCATGGGCGGCATTCGTTACACCACCGGCAACCCGGATTCGCCGCCGGCGCGGGTCGGCGTGAGCCTGGGCGATTCCCTGGCGTCGCTGCACGGTGTGATCGGCGCGCTGATGTCGTTGCTGCGGGTCAAGACCGGCCAGGGCGACGGGCAGATCGTCGATGTGTCCCTGGCCGAAAGCGTGTTCAACCTGATGGAAAGCCTGGTGCCGGAATACGACATGCTCGGCCATGTGCGCGAGCGCAGTGGCGGCGCCTTGCCGGGGATTGCACCGTCCAATACCTACCTGACCGCCGATGGCGCCTACGTGGTGATCGCCGGCAACAGTGACCCGATCTACAAACGCTTGATGGCCACCATCGGCCGCGTCGACCTGGCCGAAGCGCCCGAGTTCGCCCACAACGATGGCCGTGCCGCCCAAAGTGGTTTGCTTGACGCGGCGATCACCCACTGGACCAGCAGTCTGCCCATCGATCAGGTGCTCACCGCGCTGGAGGCCGCCGAAGTGCCGGCCGGGCGTATCTACTCGGTGGCGGATATCGTCAGCGACCCACATTACCAGGCGCGCGACATGCTGCTGGATGCCGAGTTGCCCGGCGGGGTGTCGGTAAAGATGCCGGGCATCGTGCCCAAACTCTCGCAAACCCCCGGCGGCGTGAACTGGCAGGGGCCGACCCTGGGCCAGCACACCGATGACATCCTTGGCGGCCTGGGCCTGACCGGTGCCGATATCCAACGCCTGAAAGCTTCGGGAGTGGTGCAATGATCGCTGATTATTCCGACGCGCTGATCGTGCAGGAAGTGTCCCCGCGCGACGGCCTGCAAATCGAACCGACCTGGGTCGAGACCTCTGACAAGATCGCCCTGATCGACCAGCTTTCCCTCGCCGGGTTTTCGCGGATCGAAGCCGGTTCGTTCGTCTCGCCCAAGGCCATTCCGGCGCTGCGTGATGGCGAGCAGGTGTTCCAGGGCATCAAGCGCCAACCCGGGGTGATCTATGTGGCGCTGATTCCCAACCTCAAGGGCGCGCAACGGGCCATCGAGTCCCGCGCCGACGAGCTGAACCTGGTGATGTCCGCCAGCCAGACCCACAACCTGGCGAACATGCGCATGGGTTGCGAGGCCTCCCTGGCGGCGTTTGGCGATATCGTCAACGTTGCCGGCGACTATCCGGTGCGGCTCAACGGCAGTATCGCCACCACTTTCGGGTGCCCGTTCGAGGGCAGGATCGATGAAGACCGTGTGTTGCAGATCGTCGATGCCTACCTTGAACTGGGCATCCAGGGCATCAGCCTGGCCGACACCACTGGCATGGCCAACCCGCGCCAAGTGGAGCGTCTGGTCAAGCGCGTGTTGCAACGCGTATCCGCCCGTGACCTGACCCTGCATTTCCACAACACCCGTGGCCTGGGGCTGTGCAATGTGCTGGCCGCCTACGAGGCTGGCGCTCGTCGTTTCGACGCGGCGCTGGGTGGCTTGGGCGGTTGCCCGTTTGCGCCGGGAGCGTCGGGCAATATCTGCACCGAAGATCTGGTGAACCTCTGTGAAGAGGTGGGTATTCCCACCGGCATCGACCTGCCGCACCTGCTGCAAATGTCCCGCCGCCTGCCGGCCCTGCTCGGCCATGAGTTGCCCGGCCAGGTGGCCAAGGCCGGGCGCAACTGCGACCTGCATCCCCCACCGGCTTACATCGCCACGCTGTAACGCCGCACCAGACAACAAAAACAATCGGACGCCTGTGAGCAGTCCGCTGGAGAGAAAGCATGAACACCAATGCCTTAGAGGCCGGCGCGCGCCCGGCTGCTGAAATCGATGCCGAAAAAGCCCTGGTCAGCAAGGTCGCCTGGCGCCTGATGCCGTTGATCATGGTGTGTTACCTGTTCGCGTTTTTTGACCGGATCAACATCAGCTTCGCCAAGTTCCAGCTGCAATCCGACCTGGGCTTGAGCGACACCGCCTATGGCCTGGGCGCCGGGTTGTTCGTGGTGGGTTATGTGTTGTTCGAAGTGCCGAGCAACATGATGCTGTACAAGGTCGGCGCGCGCCGCTGGATCGCGCGGATCATGATGTCGTGGGGCCTGGCCACGGCGGCCATGGTGTTTGTCACGGCGGAATGGCAGTTCTATGGCCTGCGTTTCCTCATCGGCGCCATGGAGGCGGGTTTTGCGCCCGGCGTGCTGTATTACCTGACCCTGTGGTTCCCGCAGCACTTCCGTGGGCGCATCACCTCGATGCTGTTTCTCGCCTCGGCGTTTGCGGGTCTGGTGGGGGCGCCATTTTCCGGCCTGGTGCTGGAACACCTCGACGGCGTGCTACAGATGCGCGGCTGGCATTGGTTGTTCCTGCTGGGCGGCTTGCCGTGCATCGGCCTGGGGTTTCTGGTGCTGACGATGCTCAAGGACCGTATCGAAGACGCGCAGTGGTTGACGCCAGCGGAGAAGACCTTGCTGGCCAGTCGAATCGCCAAACATGAGCCGCATCAGCACGGCGGCTCGTTGCTGTCGGCGATGCGCATTCCGGGCTTTTTGATGCTGGGCTTCATCTACTTCCTGATCCAGGTGGCGTCATACGGCCTGAACTTCTGGGCGCCGCAGCTGATTCGCAGCGCCGGTACCCAGAGCCCGGTGATGATCCGCCTGCTCACGGCGATTCCGTATGTGTGCGGCGCCATCAGCATGGTGGTGATCGGGCGCCTGTCGGACGCCACCGGCGAACGCCGCAAGTTTGTCAGTGGCCTGGTGCTGCTGGGCGCGGTGGGCTTTTTCAGTGCGGGCATCTTTGCCGACCACACGACCTTCCTGATCATCGCCCTGGGCATGCTGGGCGCCGGGATCATCGCCTCCATTCCGACGTTCTGGACCCTGCCACCCAAGCTGCTGGCCGGCGCGGGTGCCGGTGCGGCCGGCGGTATCGCGGTGATCAATACCCTGGGTCAGTTCGGTGGCATCGTCAGCCCGGTGATGGTGGGGCGCATCAAGGACCTCACCGGCAGCACCACGCCCGCGCTGTATGTGATTGGCGTGTGTGCGTTGTTGGCGGCGGCGTTGTTGCTGTGGGGCCTGCCGCAAAAGCTGCGGACTCTCGATAAGGGCTGATCGGCCCGACGGTCCCCGTGTGATATTTGCCGGGGCGGGGCTTGCGGTGGCTGGCTTGACAGGTGCAGGGTGTCCTTTCCGACAGCCACCGATGACAGGACCGACACGATGCTTTCAGGTTTCAACCACTTGACCCTGGCGGTGAGCGATGTACATCGCAGCGTGGGTTTCTACCACGCGTTGCTGCAGTTGACGCTCGAGGCGACCTGGGACCAAGGCGCCTATCTATCGCTGCCGGGTCTGTGGCTGTGTCTTTCGTTCGATCCGTCGCGGGCTTCGCTGCCGGCGGCGGACTACACCCACTATGCGTTCAGCGTCGATGCGGCAGGTTTCACCGCGCTGGTCGCACGCCTGCGCGCCGCCGGTGTACAGGAGTGGCGCGACAATCGCAGCGAAGGCGCGTCGTTCTATTTTCTCGACCCCGACGGCCATAAGCTCGAAGCCCATGTCGGCGACCTGGCGTCGCGTCTGCAAGCCTGTCGCGCCAAGCCCTACGCTGGAATGAAGTTTTACCCGTAGCGCGGGAAGGTGCAGAATCCCTCCACCTCTCAACTGTCTTCCAGAGTTGCGCCATGACCCCATCCTTGCTGCTTGCCGTTCTCGCTTCGGGTTTTATCTACGGGATCACGCCAGGCCCCGGTGTGCTGGCCGTGTTCGGCATCGGCGCCGCACGCGGTCGCCGGGCCGGTGCGGGTTTCCTGTGCGGGCATCTGCTGGGGGATGTGATCTGGTGCAGCACCGCGCTGATCGCGATTGTGGGCGCGCGCGAAGTGGGCAGCAGCGCTTTCGACATCCTCGGCGTGCTCAGCGGCCTGTACCTGTTCTGGCTCGGCTGGCGTGCGATCCGCACCCAGCGCCGCAGCAGCGATGCGCCCCAGGGCGCGGCGCGGCACCCGTTCTGGCACGGCATTCTGTTCGGCCTGACCAACCCCAAGGCGTACCCGGTGGCGGTCGCGACCTTCACCGCGCTGCTGTCCAGCCGTGCTGAATTGCTGACCTGGTCGATGCTGCCGTCGTTGATCTTCCTGAGTTTCGTCGGTGGCCTGCTGGCCTACGCGATCCTGATCGGCGTGGTCGGCGCGCAACGGGTACGCACGGTGTACCAGCGTCACGAAATCCTCATCACCAAGCTGTGTGGCGTGATGTTTATCGGCTTTGCGATCAATGCGCTGGCGCACGCGCTGCCGGGTTTGTTTGGCAGTAAGCCGGCCTGAATCAACGACGACCGTTCGTCGCTCCGGGCAGTTTTTTCTAAACCTTTGCCGCCCTGAAAATTCGAATTCAGGGCGGGGGGCATCTTCCCGTACTTATTTTTGCTCTGGAGGAACCCATCATGAGCCGTATGGCTATCCGGTTACGCACCGCCAGTTTTGCGATGCTGCTGGGCCTCGGCGCCAGCAATGCTTTCGCCCAGTCGCCTGCCGAGTTCATCGAGCAGGCTTCGGCCAAAGGGATGGCCGATATCGAGACCAGTCGCATGGCCCACGCCAAGACCTCGTCCCAGGAAATCAAGGACTACACCATCGAGGTGATCAACGAGCGCACCCTGGCCAACCAGCACCTGGCAGCCATCGCCAAGAAGCTTGACCTGCCTGTCGCGCCGCGCGAGCAGATTGTCGACAAGGCCGAAACCTTGATGCCCGAACTCAAGGACGGCGACTCCTTTGACGCGGCCTACACCGCGCAACAGGTCAAGGAAAACGAGGATGCGATTGCGCTGTTCAAACAGGAAGGCGCAGCGTCGCAGGTGCCGGAGATTAAAGCGCTGGTCGATGAGACGCTGCCCAAGTTGGAGGAGCGTCTGCAAAAGGCCCGCGCGTTGGCCTCGACCTACGGCAAAGGCCATCAGGGCGACGGTTGAGATGATCGCGTGAAGTAAAGAAACGGCGGTGGGAAGAGGTTCCCACCGCCGTTTTTTCATGCCTGGTTCAAGTCGGTCCTGGTCGATTCTGCATTGCCGGTGTTGGTCAGGTGCATGGTGTCGGCGTCGCCGATGCTACGGTATTCCTTGCGCAGTTTTTCCAGCGCATCCAGGTCCAGGCCGTCCAGGCTGAGTACGGCGTTATGGGCGTCCTTGGTGACGCGCAGCAGTTCGTCGATCTTGATATGCAGGATGTCGTTGTCGCGGTTCTGCGTGTTCTGGATCAGGAACACCATCAGAAACGTGATGATGGTGGTCGAGGTGTTGATGATCAGTTGCCAGGTATCGTTGTAGTGGAAATACGGCCCGCTCAGGCCCCACACGAAAATCAGTGCAACGGCCGTGAAGAACGTGCGGGGGCTGCCTGCCCAGCGCGACAGCGTTTGCGAGACTGCGGAGAATTTCATGACCGTTTCCTTGGAGGGGGTGATGAAATAATGGACCGCGGTGAATCCTTGAAATTTCTTTTTACATTTGCCTGTTTGGCTTAGAGCGCGAGTTCGGCTTGATTCGGCCCTTCCAGCGCGAGCAAATATTGCTTGGCTTCCAGCCCCCCGGCGAACCCGGTCAAGCCGCCCGATGCACCAATGACTCGATGACACGGCGCAATGATTGAAATCGGATTGCGCCCATTGGCTGCACCCACCGCGCGCACGGCTTTGGGGTTGCCGATCTGCCGGGCGATCTGGCTGTAGCTGCGGGTTTCGCCAAAGGGAATGGTAAGCAGCGCTTGCCAGACCTGTTTCTGAAAGTCGGTGCCGGTGAAGTCCAGCTCCACATCGAACCGATGGCGGGTGCCGGCGAAGTATTCCTGCAACTGACGCTCGGTTTCCAACAGCACCGGGCTGTCATTGGCCTCGTGCAACTCTCCCAGGCGTACCCGGTTGGCCCGTTCCACCTCCCAGAGGATGGCGTTGAGCTTGCCATTGCGCGCCACGAGGGTGAGCTGGCCGACGGGGGAGGGCATGAGCTTGTATTCGTAGGGCATGGGTGGGTTCCTGAGGGGGGCAGTGGTTTAAGTCTGTCGGAGTGGGCGTACCGGCAAACTACGTTTCTTGCGGTTAAATTCAGAGCCAGTACCGCCATTCAGAAAGCGGCGGGTAAGCGTAAAGCCACGCTATGTGGCCGAGGGCGATAAGCACTGAAGAGGTCGAGAACATCACGGTTGAAACCAGATTGAGCCCGCTGATGATCGCGGCCATCACCGTTAACCCCTTGCTGGCGTGGTGGGCGGCGAACCAGACACCGTAGACTGATGAAGCAAGGGCGACTATCACGCCGGTGGTGCCCAACTTCATCAGCGATATCATCAGTGGCACGATCAAGACCAGGCCTAAAACTTTATAGACGGGCCGTCTTGAGTGGCCGGGATCGAGCAGGATCATCCTGAACTCCTGTGTCATCAACTGAAAACTTCAGTATTCAGGTTAGCGCCCGCGTTGGCTGTCGGTATTTGCTTGATCACCGACAAAAAGGCCTCCACCCGTACACTAGGTCGCGCTTCCTGGCGCGTCAGTACCCACAACTTCGCACAAGCATCCACCTCGACCAACGGCCTGTATGTCACGCCTTTGTTCATCAGGCTCTGCGTGCATTCGGGCACCAGGGCAACGCCTTGTCCGGCGGCCACCAGCGCAATGATCGAGGTGATTTGCCGCCCGGTCGGGCCGACGCGCAAGGGTTGCCCGTGGTGCCGGTAAAGCTGTTCGATGGACTGGTTCAACCCCGACCCGTAATCGGCTGGAAACAGGATCAGCGGATAAGCACTGAGTTGCGTGAGGCTTAGCTGCGTCTGGTCGGCCAGGGGGCTGTCGCTGGACACGGCAGCGACCAGGCGTTCTTCGCCCAGGGACAGCGCCTGCACCGCATCATCTTGCGGTAGCCTGCGGCTCAAGCCGATATCCAGCCGCCCGTCAGCGACCTGTGCGCCCAGGCTGCCGGAGGCGCATTCCACCAGGGTCAATTGCACATCGGGAAAACGCTGGGAAAACAGCTGGATGGCCTGACTGAAAAGATCCGACAGCGCAATCGAGCTGACATACCCCAATGCCAGTTGCCCGGCAGTGCCGGCGGCCAGTTTGCCGGCAATCACCTGCGCCAGCTCGACCTGTTCCAACACCCCCCGGGCGTAGGGCAGGAATGATCGACCTTGGGCCGTCAGCGTTACGGTGCGGCTGGTCCGATCGAACAGCTTGAAGCCCAGCTCCGTTTCCAGCGCGGAAATCTGTCGGGTCAGCGGTGGCTGGGCCAGGTGCAGTCGCTGGGCGGCGCGGCCGAAGTGCAGTTCTTCGGCGACCGTCAGAAAATACCGCAGCTTGCGTAGGTCGAGCATCCTGGTCCCTGGGTATTGATCGGTTCGAAATCGGTATTGGTTCAAGCGCCGCCAGTCATTCTATAAAGACCGCACAAAATAAAACGAGAGGTTTCATGAAACCGCGCTTGCATTGTGCCCGCCTGGCCCTGTTTCTGTGTGGCTGCGCGGCGTTTCTCAACCTTTATGCTACCCAGAGCATCCTGCAGACGTTTGCCGCACAGTTTCAGATCAGCGCCAGGGCGGCGGGGTGGAGCATTACCGTGACGACCCTGGCAGTCGCCATGACGGCACCCTTTGTCGGTCGCCTGACCGGGCGTTTCGAACCGCGCAGGGTGATCTCGGTGGCGGCGCTGCTGCTGGCAGTACCGGCGTGGATGACGGCCCATGCCGGCAGCTTTGCCGAAGTGCTGGCCTGGCGGTTTGTCGAAGGCATGTTGATCCCGGTGGTGTTTGCCACCAGCGTGGCCTACATCGGCGACCGATGGAGCGGGGCGACGGTCACTGAAGTCACCAGTCTGTACGTGGCGGGCACCGTGTTGGGCGGGTTCGCCGGGCGCTTTGTGACCGGCGTGATGACCGAGTATGCAGGCTGGCGCGAAGCCTTTGAATGGCTCGCGGCACTGAGCCTGATGGTGGGTGGGTTCATCCAGTTTCTGTTGCCGGCCAGTCGTGCGAAAACGAAGCGGGTCAACGTCGGTGTTTCAGGTGTGTTTCGCAAGCCCCTGTTGGCCGCCTATGCCGTGGGCTTTTGCGTGTTGTTCTCCCAGGTCGCGGCGTTTACCTACGCGGGCCTGTATCTCGGACTGCCTCCGTTCAACCTGGGGCCTGCGGCCTTGGGCACGCTTTACATGGTGTTCCTGCTGGCCCTGATCGTGATTCCCATTGCCGGGCGTCTCAGCAAGGCACGGCCCCATGCCGAATTGCTGACGGTGGCCGCGGTGCTCGGCGTCAGTGGTTCCGCCCTGACCCTGGTGCCCTCCCTGGGCTGCATCGTGGCAGGTCTGGCCCTTAGCTCCACCGGGGTGTTTCTGGCCCAGGCTGCCGCCAATGCCTTTACCACGGCCACGGCCCGCGGCAACAAGGCCGCTGCCGTTGGCGTCTACCTTACGTGTTATTACCTGGGTGGCAGTGGCGGTGCCGTTGTGCCTGCGTTGCTCTGGGAGCGCTGGGGGTGGACGGGCTGTGTGGTGCTGATCATCACCTTCCAGCTCCTGACCCTGCTGATCGCCCTGACCGGCTGGAAGCCCCCTGAACCTGAAGCGACCCCGACACCATGAACGCTACTGTCATCCTGCCCACAGCCGAAACATCCACCCGCCGCCGCGCGTTGTTCGCGGGCTGCAGCGCCCACGCCGTGCATGACGGCCTCACCGATGTCATCTACGTGTTGCTGCCGATCTGGCAGGCTCAGTTTGCGCTGTCCTACGCTCAGATAGGACTACTGCGCGGCGCCTATTCCGGGACGATGGCGGTGTTGCAACTTATGGCCAGCCGCGCGGCGAAGCGCTGGGGCCGTGCGCCGTTGTTGATAGGCGGCACGGCGCTGGCAGGCGCTGCCTACCTGTTGGCGGGACAAGCCAGCGGGTTGGGGGTGTTGTTGCTGGCGTTGTTATTGGGGGGCTTGGGGGCCAGTGCCCAACATCCTTTGGCGTCTTCCATGATTACCGACGCCTATGAAGCCGGTGGCGGCGTCAAACAGGCGCTGTCCCAATACAACTTTTCTGGCGACATCGGCAAAACCCTGATCCCTGGCCTCGTCGGGTTGCTGCTCACCGTGATCAGCTGGCGTGCCAGCGCCACGCTGCTTGGGTTGCTGGGATTGGCAGCTGCGGGGCTGTTGTGGTGGCTGATTCCCCGCCAGGCCGACAACGCCATGGCGAGTCAGAAACCCACGCCCTTGGGCGGCACCGGTTCTGCCGGCGGCCTGCGCGCGCTGATCCTCACCGGCACCCTCGACAGCGCCGTGCGCATGGGGTTTCTCACCTTCCTGCCGTTTTTGCTGCAAGCCAAAGGTGCCGGTACCGCCGGTATCGGGCTGGCGCTGACGATGCTGTTTATCGGCGGCGCCTTTGGCAAATTGTTCTGCGGTTATCTCGGTGTGCGCATCGGCATGATGAAGACGGTGTGGCTGACGGAAACCACCACGGCCTTGTTGATCGTGGCTGCGGTCTACCTGCCTTTGAGCGGGTTGATGATGCTGCTGCCGGTGCTGGGCCTGGCGCTCAATGGCACATCCTCGGTGCTGTACGGCGCGGTACCGGACCTGGCCGGTGTGGGCAAGCGAGAGCAGGCCTTCGCGCTGTTTTATACCGGCACCATCGGCGGCGGGGCGCTGGCGCCGGTGGTGTTTGGGGCCGTCGGGGATACGCTGGGTGTGCCGGTGGCAGTGATGGTGCTGGCCGGGTTGCTGCTGGTGACGTTGCCGCTGGCGTGGGGGGTGCAGCGGGCGGCACCCTCAGACAACTGATTGGTTTTCAATGTGTCCAGCCCGGGCAAACAGATCGATGCCGAGGGAGTGCAGCACCTTGAGGACGGTTTCAAAACGGGGCTTCGCGCCAGGGGCAAAGGCTTTGTAAAGGCTCTCGCGACCCATGCCCGCGCCAGTGGCGATCTTTGTCATTCCACGGGCTTTGGCGACATATCCGACGGCACGCAGAAACTCCTCGTTGTCGCCGTCGGCCAGTACCTGAGAAAGGTATTCGCTGATGGCCTCATCGCTGTCGAGAAGCTCGGCCATATCGAATGGCTTCAGTACTTGAGTCATTATCCAACGTCCTTCGCTAATTTCTTTGCTCGCCGAATATCCGCATTTTGTGAAGACTTGTCGCCACCAGCCAGCAAGATGACGACCTTCCTGCCTCTCAGAATGAAATAAACGCGATACCCCACGCCCACATCTATCCGCATTTCTGAAAGGCCTTCGCCCAGCGATTTGATATCGCCCAGGTTGCCCATGCCTGCTCTTTCGAGTCGTCGACCGATCGCTATCTTTGCTCGCAGATCACGCAGGGTTGAATGCCAGTTGATGAACGCCTGGGTTTGCTGGATCAAATAGTTCACAAGACCTCACAAGGCTAGAATGTATCTATATGGATACGGTCTGGCAACAGAAATGATGAATAGCGAGATGAGGGAGAGTGAGGGCATAGGCGGGAGCGTTCAAAGACTTTTCAATGTCTTTATATTTCAATGATTTTCAATTAAAACAATAGGTTATGTTGATTTTATGGGGGGGTTGAATAGCCTTGCAGAGCACTGGGAATTGCCTGGGTTGTATGTGTCGGATAATTCTTCAATGCCAAATCCCACCCATAAAAAAACCGGTCACCAAGGACCGGTTTCTTAACTCACCCGTCAAAAAAACTGACGTTAGAGCGAAATCTGAGTGGAGCGGGTAGAGGGAATCGAACCCTCAACTAAAGCTTGGGAAGCTTTCGTTTTGCCACTAAACTATACCCGCTCAAAGCGGCTGACTTTGTACCAGATGTTCGCCGGGATTTGAAGTTTTTCTTCAAAAATGTGTGGTTTACGTGCCTTGGGCAAGGCAAGCCGAACCAGGCTCGACGCATGCAAATGTAGGCGCTGGCTTGCCGGCGATCGCTTCACCCCAGTGTGACTGACACACCGAGGTGCCTGCATCGCGGGCAAGCCCGGCCCCACATAAGCACCCACCCCCTCCGATACTCCCTTTCAAATCGCAAACGCATGCTGTGTCTGGCCCGGGTGATAGCGCAATCGACTCGCCGGCCGCTGCCCTTCCAGAAAACCGACTACCGCCGCGCGGGTATCGCGGCAGGCCGCCTTGTGTTCCATGTCCAGAAAGTGCCCGGTGGCCTGCACGGTGCTGAAGCTGCTGTTGACCACATGCTGGCCGAACAGCCTGGCGTCCTGGGCACTGGTGTACTCGTCCCATTCGCCGTTCACGAACAGCACCGGAATATCGATCTGCCGAGCGGCCTTGAGGTAGCACAGGCGGTCGCTGTTGAGCACTTGGTGGATATGGAAGTGCATCTGCCCGTATTCATGCTCGGCCAGGCTGCTCACATGTTTGTAGTTGAAGCGCTTGAACAGCGACGGCAGGTGTTTGCCGATGGTGCTGTTGACCAGATGACCGACGCGGTCGCGGTCGAGGTTGCCGAGGTAGTCGACACCGCGCTCCAGGTAGTCGCGCATGGGCGCGTTGATCACCGGGGAGAACGAACTGATCACGGCTTTTTCCACGCGACGGGGTCGTTGGGCGAGCGCGATGAGTGTTGCCACGCCGCCCCAGGAAAATGACAGCACATGTTCGGCGGCGAAGTGCTCGATGAGTTCCAGCAGGATCTGGCCCTCCACTTCTTTCGTCAGCATATGCTCATGGCGGTTGTGGATCTTTGAGCGGCCAGCGTAGGGCTGGTCGTACAAAACCACATTGAACTGCGGGTGCAGGTTTTTCACGGTTTGGGCGAAGGAGGCCGTGGTGGCCATCGAGCCGTTGACCAGAATGATGGTCTTTGCAGGCACTTGCGCACGATAGAACTCCGTGTAAACCCGATATTGACCCTGTATATCCAACACAGCGATTTCTGGCCTCATGTCGTAAGACTCCTGGCAAGCGGGTATGGCGCGCAGATAACTCTGCACGAGCTTTGTGACAGGTAGGCATACGCCTGGAAAAGGAGGCCCATGTCGGTCCGATACGGCTGGCCGGCGGGTGTTGTTATGGCGGGCTGTTTGCCTGAGAGGCCCGTGGATCGAACGCGGGCGGGGCAAGGTGTTTCTTGGAGGTTATAGATGACTCGCCGGTCATGGCAGAACCGGTGATCTTGATTCAAGCAGCAGACCCGGGATGTCGCAAGCCGTCGCCATGGGTTTTTGCCATCACCGGCTGAACGGTCGTCAGACCTGCTTTATTTCGTCGTCGGTCAGTGCTCGATACTGGCCCGGTGCAAGGGCTGCATCCAGTGCCAGCGGACCCATTCGCTCCCGGTGCAGGCCGATCACCTTGTTGTCAAAATGCCCGAACATGCGTTTTACCTGGTGATAACGGCCCTCGATGATGCTCAAACGCGCGGTCCTGGGCCCCAGCAGTTCCAGCTCGGCGGGTTGGGTGGTGAGGTCTTCGAAGGCGAAATACAGGCCCCTGGCAAAGGTGATTGCGTACTCTGGGCCGATCACCTGTTCGGTTTCTACACAGTAAACCTTGGGCAACTTGGTCTGCGGTTGCGTCAGGCGCCGTGACCATTGGCCGTCATTGGTGATCAGCAACAGGCCGGTGGTGTTGAAGTCCAGACGACCGGCAATGTGCAGCTCGTCTTTGTCGGGCTCATCCAGCAGGTCGAGCACCGTCGTGTGTTGTGGATCCGTCGTGGCACTGACGCAGCCCTTGGGCTTGTGCAGCATGAAATACCGCGCCGGTTTGCCGGCTTGCAACACCTCATCGTCCACGCACACCCGGCTGAACTCCCGCACCTCGTGGTGAGGGTCGCTGACCGCCACGCCATCCACCGTGACCCGCCGCGCCACCAGCAACAGCCGTACTTGCTGGCGATTGAAACGGGGCAGGTTGCTGAGGAATCGGTCGACGCGCATTACCGCTGCCCGGCCCCACGCAATTGCTCGTCCACCCGCGCGCAACGCGGACACAGGCACGCCCGGTTGCGCAGCTCATCGGGCAAGGCTTCGAGCACTGCGGGGTCGATGGTGACGCTGTAGCACCAACAGGCCTGATCGGCCGTGCGCGGGTCGGCCAGGCTGCAGTCATTGCGGGCGCCGCAGGCGGGACAGAGGGAGGGTGTGGTCATGGTCGTATCGTGCAGGGCGCGGAATTCCCTGCACGATACAGCGCCGGTCAGTCCCGTTCCAGCACCGCGACCCGCTGACCGGCGCCGATGGCACTGCCCGGTTGCACGGGGATTTCCCGCACGCGCCCGGCAAACGGCGCCAGCACCGGAATCTCCATCTTCATCGACTCCAGAATCACCAGCACTTCCCCGGCGGCCACCGACTCACCGGCAGCCACCTGCACCTGCCAGAGATTGCCCGCGACAGGGCTGTCGATGCTGTACTCGTTGGCCTGCAACGGCGTGTCCTGTGCCGGGGGCGCCACCTGTTCCTCACTGTCGAAATGCGCCTGGCCACTGGCGATCCAGCGTTCGCGTTCGGCGTTGAAGGCGTGCTGCTGGTGCTCGCGAAACGCCTGGATGCCTGCCGCCTCCCGCGCCAGAAAATCCTGGTAGTCGGCCAGGTTCAACTGACTGTGTTCGATGCCCGGCTCAAAACGCCCCAGCGGGAAGTCCCGACGAATCCGCACCAGTTCATCGGCGCTCACCGGGTAGAACCGGATCTGGTCGAAGAAGCGCAGCAACCACGGTTTGCCGTCGAACGCCGCCACGTCGCGGTAGCGGTTCCACATCTGCAAGGTCCGGCCCACGAACTGATAACCGCCGGGACCTTCCATCCCATACACGCACAGGTAGGCGCCGCCGATGCCCACCGAGTTCTCGGCGGTCCAGGTTCGGGCCGGGTTGTATTTGGTGGTCACCAGGCGATGGCGCGGATCCAGCGGCGTGGCCACCGGCGCGCCGAGGTACACGTCACCCAGGCCCATCACCAGGTAGCTTGCATCAAAGACTGTGTGGCGTACCTCATCGAGGTTGGCCAGGTCGTTGATGCGACGGATGAACTCCAGGTTGCTCGGGCACCACGGCGCGTCCTTGCGCACGGTGGTCATGTATTTCTCGATGGCCAGTTGGCACGCCGGGTCATCCCACGACAGCGGCAAGTGCACGATGCGCGACGGCACTTGCAGGTTCTGCGTGGCGCACACTGCGCTCCATTCGCGGCTGATCAACGCGAGCAGGTCGGTCAAGGGCAATTGCTCGGGCTGGTAGTGAACCTGCAGCGAGCGAATGCCTGGTGTCAGGTCGATCACACCGTGCAGGGCACGGGCTTCAAGCGCCTGCATCAAGGCATGGGCGCGAAAGCGCAGCACCAGGTCCAGCTCGGGGGCGCCGACTTCCAGCAGCAAGTGGGTGTCGCCGGCGAGGCGCGCGACCAGGCGGGTGCTGCCTTCACCGATATCCAGCACCACAGGAGACTCGTTCAACTGTGGGAGCGGGCTTGCCCGCGATGGCATCACCTCGGTATGGCTGTGAGACCGAGTTGCCTGCATCGCGGGCAAGCCCGGCTCCCACAGTTGATCCCATTCCAAGGCCAGATCCCGGGCGGTTTTGAGATCGACCGGTTCGAAGCGGATTTTATCGCCGGCCTTGAGTTGCCCCAACTGCCACAGATCCGCCTCGATCACCGTCACCGGGCAGACGAACCCGCCCAGGCTCGGCCCGTCCGGCCCGAGGATCACCGGCATGTCGCCGGTGAAGTCCACCGCACCGATGGCGTAGGGGTTGTCATGGATATTCGACGGGTGCAGTCCCGCTTCGCCGCCATCGGTGCGCGCCCAGGCGGGTTTGGGCCCGATCAGGCGCACGCCGGTGCGGCTGGAGTTGAAATGCACTTCCCACTGGGTGGCGAAGAAGGTGTCGATGTACTCGGGCAGAAAATATTCCGGCGCGCCATGGGGCCCGTAGATCACCCGCAACGTGCGGGTTGGCGGCAGCGGTTCAGCGATCAATTGCTGGCCCGCCTGCCTGTCCGCCAGGGGCAGCAGATGCAGCACGTCCCCGGCCCGCAACGCCCGCCCGCCGTGCCCGCCAAACTGGCCCTGGGTGAAGGTACTTTTACTGCCCAGATACGCCGGCACTTGCAGCCCACCGCGCAGGCACAGGTAACTGCGGGCACCGGCACCGCTGATGTGGCCAAGGCTCAGTACCGAACCGGCCTCGACCGCCAGCGCGGTGTTCATCGGCACCGTTCGGTCATCCAGCAACAGCGGGATTTCGGCGCCTGTGACGGCGATGACGGCCGCGCAGTTGAAACGCAGCACCGGGCCGTTCATGGTGATTTCCAGCGCGGCCTCGCCCTCGGCATTGCCCAGCAGACGGTTGCCCAGGCGCAACGCGCGACTGTCCATCGGCCCCGAAGGCGGTACGCCCACCGCCCAGTAACCGAGGCGGCCGGGATAGTCCTGCACGCTGGTTTGCGTGCCCGCGCTGAGCACCTCGAAGGTGTGCGCGACATAGACCAGGTCTTCCAGGCAGCGGGTCCAGGGCTTGCCGCTGGCGAAGGGCGGGGCGAGCAGAATCTGGCGCAGGTAGTCGCGGTTGGTTTCCACGCCATAGAGCTGGCTGTCGCTGAGTGCCTGGTGCAGCTCCAGGCGCGCCTGTTCGCGGGTGGGTGCCCAGGCGATGAGCTTGGCGATCATCGGATCGAAGTACGGCGGGATTTCGCACCCGGCTTCCACCCAAGTGTCGATGCGCAAGCCTTCGGCTACCGGGAAGTCCACCTGGGTCAACAGCCCTGGGCTCGGCTGGAAATCCCGCCCCGGGTCCTCCGCATACAAGCGCGCCTGAATCGCATGGCCGTGGGGCTTCAATACCAACCCACACAAAGGCGGCAGTTCACCTGCCGCCAGTTGCACCATCCAGCGCACCAGGTCCACGCCCCACACTTGTTCGGTCACGCCGTGCTCGACTTGCAGGCGGGTATTCACTTCAAGGAAGTAGAAGCGCCCGTCGGCGCTGTCGTAGATAAATTCCACGGTGCCGGCGCTGCGGTAACTCACCGCTTTTGCCAGGGTGATGGCGGCCGCACACAGAGCCTCGGCCATGCCTTCGGGCAGGTTGGGCGCCGGGGTTTCTTCGAGGACTTTCTGGTTGCGTCGTTGTACGGAGCAATCGCGCACGCCCAGGGCGATGACTTCACCGGCACCGTCGCCGAACACCTGCACTTCCAGGTGGCGGGCCCGCTCGATGTATTTCTCGATAAACACGCCGGCGTCGCTGAAGTTGTTCTGCCCCAGGCGTTTGACCGCCTCGAAGCACTCGCTCAATTGCGCCGCGCTGCGGCACACGCGCATGCCGATGCCGCCACCGCCGGCGGTGCTTTTGAGCATCACCGGGTAGCCCACGCGTTCGGCGGCCAGCAAGGCGGCGTCGAGGCTGTCGAGCAGTTCGGTGCCTTCGAGCAGCGGGATCCGGTGTTGCCGGGCCAGGGCGCGGGCGGTGTGCTTGAGGCCGAACACGCGCAGTTGTTCCGGCGTCGGCCCTACAAAGGCGATGCCGGCGTTTTCGCAGGCTTCGGCGAAGGCGGCGTTTTCCGAGAGAAAGCCGTAGCCCGGATGAATCGCTGTGGCGCCACTGGCTTTGGCGGTGGCGAGGATTTTTTCCACCGCCAGGTAAGTGCCCGCCGCCGCCCCTTCACCCAGGCTGTAGGCCTCGTCGGCCTGTTGGATATGCAGGCTGGCGGCGTCGGCTTCGGCGTACACCGCGACGCTCTTGACGTGCAGGTCGCGCAAGGTGCGCAGGATGCGGCAGGCGATGGCGCCACGGTTGGCGATCAAGAGTTTTTCGAACATGGCAAAACCCTGCGGGTCGTCCCGCACAATGGGGCAAGCGCCAAGGTCGTCCACGGCGCAAATCTCTGGAATCAATGTGGGAGCTGGCTCCCACACTTGGGCCTCATGGCTTGCGCAGGCACTGCCCGGCTCTGGATTGGCACAGCGCAAACAACCAGCGGCGCAGCCGCTTCATTTTCAGTTCCATACCAGCAGCTCCGCAGGGGTCGGGTTGTAGGCGTTGCACGGGTTGTTCAGTTGCGGGCAGTTGGAAATCAGCACGATCACGTCCATCTCCGCGCGCAGGTCGACGTATTTGCCGGGGGCGGAAATGCCGTCTTCGAACGTCAGCCCGCCGTCGGCCGTGACCGGTACATTCATGAAAAAATTGATGTTCGGCCCGATGTCGCCTTTGTCCAGCCGACCATCGTGGGCGCAGGCACGCAGGTAGTTGTCGCGGCAACTGTGCATGTAGCGTTTTTCCAGGGCGTAGCGCACGGTGTTGCTCTCCTGGGCGCAGGCGCCGCCGAGGGTGTCATGGTGCCCGCAGGTGTCATCGACGATGGTCAGCATCGGCTGGCCGAGGTTGGAATACAGCACGCTGCCGGTGCCCAGGTACACGCTGTTCTGCCGCCGCAATGTGCGTTGCACGTCGTAGCGTTCGCGCGGGTTCTTGAGGCTGTAGAACAGCGTGTCGACGGCCTGGTTGCCCTCGAGGTCGAGGATGCGCAGGGTCTGCCCGGCCTTGACCTCCATCAGCCACGGCTCGCCGGCGGGAATGGTGGCGCGGTACACCGCAGCTTCCGGTTGTTTCAGTGCAGTAGACATGGCGGCTCCTCAGGCAAACAGGCGGTCGGTGTTGATAAAGCCGCGCTCGTTTTCGGGGCGCGAGGTACGGCAGTGTTCGGCGACGCTCGGGTCGGCGTTCATCCAACTGAGTTTCAGCGGTTGCGGGGCGTAGTCGGGGTTGGGGTCCATGGGGTGTTGCAAGGCGGTGAGCACCACCAGGGTGTCCATTGGCGCATAGAGTTCGATGTAGTCGCCGGCTTTGGAATTGCCCGGCACGAAATGCAAACCGCCTTCACTGTCCACATTGACGCGGCTGAACAGGTTGAGGGTCATCAGCAGGTCAGACAGGCCCAGGCCCCACTTGCCCAGTTCCACCAGGAGGTTGTCGGTGCCGTTGCGAAAGAAGCCGTTACGCAGTTCCTGGTAGCGGCCCTGGCCGTATTTTTCCGCGACTTCGGCGGCGCACAGCACACCGCCGAGGCTGTCACTCCAGCCGCAGGTGTCGGCGGTGATGGCGGCCAGCACGCGGCCCATGTCCGAGTACAGGCAGTGACCGCTGGTGAGCTTGGCGGTGTGCTGGCATTTGAGGCTGTCGGGCAGGTTCAGGCGCTCGGTTTTTTCGTTGGCGTTGAGCAGCGTCAGGCTGACGTTGGCGCCACCGCGCAGGTCGGTAAGGCGCAACAGTTGGCCGCGCTTGAGCACGAAGGAACGATGACCACCGCCGGGGAGCATTTCCTCGGCGAAGGGCGGGAACAGTTGAGTGGAATCGATCATGGGGCAGTCACTCCGGGTTCTGCGGCGAGCGCCTTGCGGCGTTCGCTGTTCAAAGGGATGTCGTAGGTGATGCGGGCGCCATAGGCGCCAGGGGCGTGGGGGTCGACGCGGACCTTGTCGAACACCAGCAGGCGCGTGCCCAGGCTGAAACCTTCGCTGAGGTCATGGGTGACCATGAACACCGTCAACCGGGTTTCACGCCACAGTTCCAGCAGCAACTGGTGCATGTCTTTGCGGATGCCCGGGTCGAGCGCGCCGAAGGGTTCGTCCAGCAGCAACACGCGGGGTTTCATGATCAGCGCCTGGGCGATGGCCAGGCGTTGTTGCATGCCGCCGGAGAGCTGCGCCGGGTACTTGTCGAGGGCGTGGCCAAGACCCACCTTGTGCAGCAGTGCGGCAGCCTGTTCCCGCGCGGTTCCTTTCGCCGTGCCGAACAGACGACCCAGCAGGCGTGAACGCGGTAATTCGATGCCCAGGACAACGTTGTCCAGCACGCTCAAATGCGGGAACACCGAGTAGCGCTGGAACACCACGCCACGGCTGGCATCGGGCTCGCTGGCGAGGGGGTTGCCGTCGAGCAGGATCTGGCCCTTGCTCGCGGTTTCCTGGCCCAGCAGCAGGCGCAGGAAGGTGGACTTGCCGCAGCCGGAGGTGCCCACCAGCGTGCAGAATTCCCCTTCGGCCACTTGCAGGTCCAGCCCTTCGAGCACCACCTGGTCGCCATAGCGCTGCCACACATTGTTGACGCTGATAAAACTCATGGACGCGCTCCTTCGTACCAGGGGAACGCACGTCGGGTCAGGGCCTTGAGGCTCCAGTCCATCAACCAGGCGAGCAGGGTGATCCACACCACGTAAGGCACAATCACGTCCATGGCCAGGTAGCGGCGTACCAGAAAGATCCGGTAGCCCAACCCGTCGGTGGAGGCGATGGCTTCGGCGGCGATCAAAAACAACCACGCCGAGCCCAGCATCAGCCGCAGCGAGATCAGCAGGCGCGGCAGCAATTGCGGCAACACCACGCGCAGCATCAGGGTCCAGGTCGACGCGCCGAGGGTCTGCGCCTTGACCAGCAACTCGACGGGAATTTCCCGCGCACGTTGTTCCAGGTCCCGCGCCAGCGCCGGGGTGATGCCGATCACGATCAGCATCACTTTGGACAATTCCCCCAGCCCGAACACGATGAACAGGATCGGCAGGATCGCCAGCGGCGGCACCATCGACAGCACCGTCAGCAAGGGTGACAACGGCGCGCCGAACAGCGGCAAGGTGCCGGCGGCGATGCCCAGGCACAGGCCGGCGAGGGCCGCGACGCCAAGGCCCAAGCCCAGACGGCGCAGGCTCGACGCGCTGTCTTGCCACAGCACGTATTCACCGGTGCGGGCGTCGGCGCTGAACGCCAGGCGTTTCACCGCATCGCCCATTTGGGCGGCGCTGGGCAGCAGCTTGTCGTTGGGGTTGTCCGCCAGGCGTTCGGCCGAGCCCACGAAGTAGGCGAACAGCAGTAACGCGAACGGCAGCAGCACCAACAGTAGGCGGCTGGAGCGGTGCGGATGACGGTTGATCAGGCGCATGGCCAGTTCCTCTTACAGCGTGCCGTCGGCGGCCATCTGCACGTAGCTGGGGTCGAAATGCAGCTTGAGGTTGGCGGTGTCGCCGCTGGTCACGCCGTTGGCGAAGCTCATGCCCACGGCGCTGGTGTCCTTGGCGCCCTCACCGAGCAGGCCGTGTTCGAAGGAGAACTCGGCCACCTTGCGCATGGTGGCGGGCAACTGTTTGCTGGTGGCGAAGGCCAGGGCTTCCTGGGGCGTCGCGAACAGCTTGGTCGTGTCCAGTTGTGCCTGGAAACCTTTGAGGTCAGTACCGGAGGCCTTGGCCATATGCGCCAACGCTTCGCTGCTGGCCGCACCCTTGGCGTTCATCAGCGCGACGGTTTCGAACCAGGCACCGGTCAGGGCTTTGCCCAGGGCCGGGTTGTCCTTGAGGACCTGGGTGTTGACCACCATCATGTCCATGATTTCGCCGGGCACTTTGCTCGAGTCGAACACTTCGGTTACGCCAGGCTTGGCCTTGATCTCGGAGAGCATCGGGTTCCAGGTGGTCACCGCCTGCACCTGGTCGGTGCTGAAGGCGGCGGCGATGTCGGCGTCGGAGGTGTTGACCACTTTCAGGTCTTTTTCCGTCAAGTCCGCCGACTCCAGCGCGCGGGCCAGCAGGTAGTGGGACACGGAGAGTTCCACCAGGTTGACGTTCATGCCCTTGAGGTCGGCCACGGTCTTGCCGCTGCCCTTGATCACCACGCCATCGTTGCCGTTGGAGAAGTCGCTGACCACCAGCGCGGTGCTGTCCACGCCGCCGGCGGCGGGAATGGTGAGCGCGTCCATGTTGGTCATGGTGCAGCCGTCGAACTGACCGGCGGTGTACTGGTTGATGGACTCGACGTAGTCATTGAGCTGGACCATGTCGACAGTGATGCCGTACTTCTTCGCCCACTTGTCGAGGATGCCCTGGCTGCCGGCGTATTCCCACGGCATCCAGCCGGCGTAAATGGTCCAGCACACGCTGAAGTGGTCTTTGGGGGCGGCTTGGGTTTGAACACTCAGCACGGCGGCAAACGCGGCGGCGAGCAAGGCGGGTAAACGCAGTGAGGGCATGGGGCTTCTCCAGTTGATCAGGGGCGGGCAGGAACAACGCGGCACCGTGAACGGTGGCTTGTCTCCCGGGCTTTTATCCCGCCGTGTAACCTCAACTGGAGGTCGCCGACTCTCGGACCAGCCACTCGCGTTTCGCGAGCCGGAACCCTAGTCGGCCATTGCAAATTGTGGTGCCGCGAATCTGTTTTCAGTCCTGCACGCCCAGAGACAAAGCGAGAGTCGTGCCAAGTGGCGGGCAAGCGTGTAGCGCGCGGGTTTGCGCAGTGGCGCCTGTGGCGGCGGGAAGGGATGTGCGTTGTGCTGGTGCGCGCCCGCACTGCAATGAGGCGCTCGCTTCGTCTGAAACAGATGTTTCAACCTGTGTCAGAAACGCACCAGATTCGGTTTTTGATGTCAGATATTTCGTCATTCACTGAAAGATGAATGCCGCCCTCCAGCGTCGCTGGAGGTGCTCTTCCGCGGTCCGGGAGGCCGCCATGTATCGACGACTGCTGCTCAGCGCTTTACTCGGTCTGACCCTATCCGCGTGTGTGCCCTATTACGATGGTGGCCAGAGCTATTACCGCTCCGAGGTCTACACCGCGCCGGCGCCGGTGTATTACTACGGCGGCGGCACGGCGTATCAATACCGCCGCGACTACTACCCCGCACCGCGTTACTACGCCCCGCAACCGCGTTATTACTCGGCGCCGCGCTATTACCAACCGGCGCCGCGTTATTACCCTCGACCCGGTTACCGGCCTTACCCGAACCAGGGCTGGAACGGCCGCTGGGGCAACGGCGGCGGGCATAACCAGGGCGGCAACGGGCATGGCGGCCACGGCGGTGGGCATCGCTAAACGTCGGACAAATCCGCCAGCGGGTGGCGGCCTTCCCAGGCCTTGTGAAAGTGCGCTTGCACCACGGCGTCGGGAATCGTGTTGATATCCGGCCAATGCCAACGGGGCTTGTGGTCCTTGTCGATCAGCCGCGCGCGCACCCCTTCGCTGAACTCCGGGTGGCGACAGCAGTTGAGGCTCAGGGTGTATTCCATCTGGAACACCTGGGCCAGGGACAAATGCCGGGCGCGTCGGATCTGTTCCCACACCAGATGCGCGGTCAGCGGGCAGCCCTCGCTCAAGGTTTTACCGGCGCGCTGGAACAGTGGGTCAGCGTGATCTTGCAGCAGGCTCAAGGCCCGCCAGGCGCAGCGTATGTCACCCACGTCCAACCATTCGTCGATTAGTGCACGGCGCGGCAACCATTGCGCTTCGGGTTGCTGGTTGGCGGCTTCCTGGGCCAGGGCTTTGAGCAGGCTGTTGAGCTGCATCGCGGTCTGTTCCTGCCAGTTCAGTTGCAGCAAACCGTCGAGCAGTTCGTCCTGTTGATCGTCCCGCAGGAAGCGGTCGGCGAGGCCCAGGTCCAACGCGTCGCGCCCGTTGATGTGCGCGCCCGTGAGGCCGAGGAACAGCCCCAGCTTGCCGGGCAGACGTGACAGAAACCAACTGGCACCCACGTCCGGGTACAGGCCGATGCTGATCTCGGGCATGGCCAGCCGGCTGCTCGGTGTGACGATGCGCACCGCCGCGCTTTGCAACAGGCCCATGCCGCCACCCAGCACGTAACCGTGGCCCCAGCAGATCAGCGGTTTGGGAAAGGTGTGCAGGCGATAGTCCAGGCGGTATTCCGCCGCAAAGAACTGCCCGGCCAGCGCCGGCACTTCACCCGGTTGTTCGCGGCAGGCCTGGGCCAGGCTGCGCACTTCGCCACCGGCGCAAAACGCTTTGGGGCCATTGCCGCGCAGCAGCACACACACAATGTTCGGGTCTCTGGCCCAGCTGTCCAGGCGCTCGCTCAGGGCCAGGATCATCGGCAGGGACAGGGCATTCAGGGACTTTTCGGCGTCGAGGCTGGCGATGCCGATGCGGGCGCCGTCGCTGCCGGTCAGCTCTTCGAAGTGCAGGTTCATCATGACCTCATTCGGGGGAGTGAAGGATCAGTATGATCCCTTCGCGGGAAAGTGCCGGTAGCGTGTCAGATCAATTGACAAGCGGGGTCGGCTTTCCTAGGGTTCGCCCATTCTTTTTTACACGATGATTTATTCATGACTGACGGCGACCGTATCAAACTCGAACCCAGCTGGAAACACGCCCTGCGCGACGAGTTCGACAAGCCTTACATGGCCCAGTTGCGCGAGTTCCTGCGCCAGGAACATGCCGCCGGCAAGGAGATCTACCCGCCCGGCCCGCTGATTTTCAATGCGCTCAATTCCACGCCGCTGGATAAGGTCAAGGTGGTGATCCTCGGCCAGGACCCGTACCACGGCCCCGGCCAGGCCCACGGGCTGTGCTTCTCGGTGCAGCCGGGCGTGCCGACGCCGCCGTCACTGGTCAACATCTATAAAGAACTCAAGCGCGACCTGAACATCGACATCCCCAACCACGGCTGTCTGCAAAGCTGGGCTGACCAAGGCGTGCTGCTGCTCAACACCACCATGACCGTGGAGCGCGCCAACGCCAACGCCCATGCGGGCAAGGGCTGGCAGTTCTTTACCGACCGCATTATCGAAGTGGTCAGCCAGCATCAGCCGCACCTGGTGTTCCTGCTGTGGGGCGCCCATGCACAGAGCAAGCAGAAGCTGGTCGACGCCACCAAGCACCTGGTGCTGACCTCGGTGCATCCGTCGCCGTTGTCGGCGTATCGCGGGTTTTTGGGGTGCGGGCATTTCAGTCGCACCAACAAGTACCTTGAGCAGAACGGCGAGACGCCTATCGAATGGCGGTTGCCGCCGCTATAAGCCTCACCTCAGCCACTGTGGGAGCGGGCAAGCCAGCTCCCACATTTTGAACGGTGTCGGAGCGTTAAACCTTTTCGGGCTGGCGATTCCAATGCCTGAACAACGGCTCTGCCAAGAACAACACAAACAACAACCGCATCACCTGCATCGCCGTCACCAGCGGCACCGACAGTTGCAAGGTTTCGGCGGTGAGGCTCATCTCGGCAATGCCGCCGGGCATCATGCCCAGGGTCAGTGAGCGCAAGTCCAGGTGGGTCAGGGCACTCAGGCCGACTGCCGCGAAGGTGGCCAGCGCCATGGTCAGCGCGGTACCGACCAGGGTGCGCGCCATGAACGACGGCGCCCGGCGGAAGAACTGCCGGTTGAAGTGGCAACCCAGGCCGCTGCCGATCAGCCACTGGCCGATCTGGCTGCCGCCATCGGGCAGGCCGATATGCAGGTCCCACACCACACTGGCAGTCGCACTTACCAGCAGCGGCCCGAACAGCCACGGGTTCGGCTGGCGCAGGCGCTGCCATCCCCAGGCCACCAGCGCACCGATCGGAAACAGCGCGAACAGCCATGGCCAACTGACTGGCGCCGGATGAAACTGCGGAGCGCCGCCGCCCAGCAAATATTTGAAGATCGCCGGCACGCACAACACCACCACCAGCACGCGCAGACTCTGCCCCGCCGCGACGCGGCTGAGCACTGCGCCATTGCGCGCGCCGAGGTTGACCATCTCACCGGAACCGCCCGGCATGCTCGAGAAAAACGCAGTGGCGCGGTCTTCACCGCTGCGGCGCATCAACCACACGCCGACGATACTTGAGAGGCTGGTGACCAGTGCGCCGAAGAAGATCAGCCCGAAGTGGCTCAGCACCTGCTCGATCACCACCGGGGTGAAGTGCAGGCCGATGCCGATGCCCACCACCCATTGGCCGCATTTGCGCCCGCCGGGAATCTCCGCCAACTGCCACGGCGTGAGGCAGCGCACCAGGATGATCGCCAGCAACGAGCCGACCATGTACGGCAATGGCCAGCCGACGAGGCTGGCCAGGTAACCGCCGGCCAGGCCGACCAGCGGTGTTCCCCACCATTGTTTAAAGGTGACCTCAGACATCGGCCAGGGCACGACGCTGCAGGGCACGCTTGCGGTAGATGCGCACCAGCGGGAAGGCCAGCATCAGCGCGGTCAGTACCCACACGCCAAAGGCGATCGGGCTCGACCAGAGGATGTCCAGCGCACCATTGGAAATCGACAGCGCACGACGCAGGTTCTGCTCCATCAGGCCGCCGAGGATAAAGCCCAGCAGTACCGGCGACAGCGGGAAGTCGAGCTTGCGCAGGATGTAGCCGAAGATGCCGATGCCGACCATGAGGAACAGGTCGAAGGTGGTGGCGTGCACGGCATAAACGCCAATCGCGGTGATGATGGCGATCACCGGCACCAGCGCCCAGTTCGGCACGGCGAGGATACGCGTGAAGATGCGGATCATCGGGATGTTGAGGATCACCAGCATGATGTTGGCGATGAACAACGACGCGATCAGGCCCCAGACGATGTCCGGTTGCTGTTGGAACAGCAGCGGGCCCGGGGTGATGTTGTACAGCGACAGCGCGCCGATCATCACCGCCGTGGTGCCCGAACCGGGAACGCCGAGGGTCAGCATCGGTACCAGGGCGCCGCAGGCAGAAGCACCGATGGCCGTTTCTGGGGCGGCGAGGCCGCGCATGTCGCCCTGGCCGAATTTACCGCCGGCACCGGCCAGGCGTTTTTCGGTCATGTAGGCCACGGCCGAGGCCAGGGTGGCGCCAGCACCGGGCAACACGCCCATGATGAAACCCAGCAGCCCGCAACGGATGTTCACCACGAACACCGCAGAGGCTTCCTTGAGGTTGAACAGCATGCGCCCGGTGGCTTTCACGGCTTCCTGGCCACGGTGGGTCTTTTCCAGCAGCAACAGGATCTCGCTGATGGAGAACAGGCCCAGCACCAGCACCACGAACTGAATGCCGTCGGTGAGGTGGATGTTGTCGCCGGTAAAGCGGTACACGCCGCTGTTGGCGTCGATGCCCACCGCCGACAGGAACAGGCCGATCAGGGCCGCCACGAAGGTCTTCAGTGGTTTGTCACCGGCCATGCCGCCCAGGCAGACAATCGCGAACACCATCAGTACGAAATATTCCGCGGGACCGAAGGCAATTGCCCACTTGGCCAGCAGCGGCGCAAACAGCACCATGCCGCAGGTGGCGATGAACGCACCGATGAACGAACTCCACGCCGACAACGACAGCGCCACGCCGGCCAGGCCTTTGCGGGCCATCGGGTAGCCGTCGAGGGTGGTCATCACGGTGGACGCTTCGCCCGGGATGTTGAGCAGGATAGAGCTGATACGGCCGCCGTATTCGCAGCCCAGGTACACGGCAGCGAGCAGGATCAGTGCCGACTCCGGCGGCAGGCCCAGGGCGAAGGCGATGGGGATCAGCAAGGCCACGCCGTTGATCGGGCCCAGGCCCGGCAGCAGGCCGACCACGGTGCCGATCAACGTGCCGCACAGTGCGGTTACCAGGTTGTAGGGGGACAGTGCAACGCCGAAGCCCTGACCCAAGTAGCTGAAAGTATCCATGTCAGTTCTCCAGAACGTCGAGCAGGCCGAGGGGCAGCGGTACATCCATGGCTTTGTCGAACAGCAGGTAAAGACCGATGGCCATCAAGGTGACGATCACCACGCTCGGCAACCAGCGGCCGCCATACAGACGGGCCATGGGAATGCCGATCAGCATGCTGCTGAGGATGAAGCCCAAGGGTTCGAAGGTGCCGGCAAACACGATCAGCAGCGCCACGCAGATGCTGATCTTGATCAGGGTCTCGCGGTCCAGCGGCGGTTCGTCTTCGGTGTGTTTGGTGGGCTGTGGGCGAAACAGCATGTAGATCAGGCCCAGGCTCATCAGCCCGAGCATCAGCAGCGGGTAGGCGCGAGGCCCCACTGGCTCGTAGGAAAACGAGGCCTGATACGGCCAGGCCATCAGTGCCAGGCCGGCGCAGACCAGTAGCATCACGCAGGCGAAAATGCGTTGTAAAAGCATGTGAAACTCCTGGGCCACGCGCCCGGTTCAGGAGGGCGTGGCCACATTAGAGAGGGGCGTTTACTGGATCAGGCCGAACTCTTTGGCCAGCACTTTGTAGTCAGCCACCTGTTTCTTCACGTAGGTGTCCAGCTCGGGGCCGGTCATGGCGAACGGGAACAGCTCGCGCTGGTCACGCAGTTTGGCGAACTCGTCGGAGGCCAGCAGTTTGTCGAAGGCTTCTTTCCACCAGGCATAGTCGGCATCGCTGACTTTTGGCCCGAGGTAGAACCCACGCACCACCGGCCAGACGATGTCGTAGCCTTGCTCTTTGGCGGTCGGAATATTCTTCATTTCCGGCTCGTCCAGGCGCTGCTCGGAGAACACCGCCAGCAGGCGCATGTCACCGCTCAGGATATGCGGCATGGAGTCGGAAATATCCGTACTGCCCACCTGGATGTGACCGCCGAGCAGGGCGGTGGCGATCTCGCCGCCGCCTTCCAGCGCCACGTAGCGCAGCTCGCGCGGGTTGATCCCGGCGGCCTTGGCGATCAGCGCGGTCTGCATCCAATCCTGGCTGCCGACGGTGCCGCCGGAGCCGATTACCACGCCGCCCGGATCTTTCTTCAGGGCTTTGACCAGATCGTCGAGGGTCTTGTAGGGCGAATCGGCTTTCACCGCGATGGCCCCGTAGCTGGTGCCGACGGCTGCCAGCCAGCGCACCGCGCTTTCATCGAAGCGACCGAATTTGCCTTGGGCCAGGTTCAACAGCGAACCACTGGACCAGGCCACCAGGGTGCCGGCATCGGCCGGGCGCTGGGCGACCACCGCGTTGTAGGCCACCGCACCGACGCCGCCGGGCATGTAGGTCACACGCATCGGCTTGGTCAGCAGTTTCTCGTTGACCAGTGCGCTTTGCGCCAGTTTGCAGGTCAGGTCAAAGCCACCGCCCGGCGAGGCCGGCGCAATGCATTCCGGACGCTTGGGTTCGTCGGCGGCCAGCAGTTGGCCGGCGAACAGCATGCAGCCGGCGGCGAGGGCCAATTTACGCAGTGAAAGGGTCATGGGTTTCTCCGTCATTGTTGTTATCGATTGCTGCTTTTCGAGGCGCACTTACCAAAGCGCAATGCTGTAGCTCACCAGCAGGCGCATTTCATCCGCATCACGGGCTGAATAGTTGGAGCGGTAGGTCGCGTTGCGCAGGCGCACGGCCACATCCTTGAAGGTGCCGCTTTGCACCACGTATTTGATCTCGCTGTTGCGTTCCCACTCTTTGCCGGTATCGCCGTTTCTGAGCTTGATGTTGTCACCCGACAGGTAACGGCTCATGAAGCTCAGGCCGGGAATGCCCAGCTTGGTGAAGTCGTAGTCGTAGCGTGCCTGCCAGGAGCGCTCTTCGGCGCCGGCAAAGTCGTTGATCTGCACGAAGTTGACCAGGTACGGATCGCTGCCATCCACATAGGGGAACGCGCTGTCGCCGGACATGTGCTGGTAGCCGGCGCTGAGCTTATGGCCATTGAGGGCATAGCTGAACAGGCCGTTGAGAGAGGTGTTGTCGATCTTGCCGCCACGGGCGGCCCCGGTGTCATCGCTGATGGCCAGGCGCAGGTCGGCGGCGAAGGTGCCGGGACCCAGCGGGCGGGCGGCTACCAGGCCGAGGAAGTGCTGGCGGTATACGTCGTCGAGCTCGGCGAAGTGGTAGCTGCCGGTGATCTTGTCGGCGAACTTGTAGTCGACGCCGCCAAAGTTGAAGTGCTTGCCGGTGGCGCCGCTGAGGAAACGACTGTTCTTGTTGTTGAGGCCGATGTCTTCGTAGTTGCTGTCGTCGCGATCCTTGGCCTTGTCGAGGCGGCCACCGGTGAACACCAGGTTCTTGAACTCCTTGGAGGTCAGCAGGCCACCGTTGAAGGTCTGCGGCAGGATGCGGCCATCGTTGGGCTTGAGGATCGGCAGTTCGGGGATCAAGGCACCGATCTTCAGCTCGGTGGCCGAGATCTTCACTTTGCCGGTCAGGCCCAGTTTGGAGTATTCATCGGCGGCGCGACCATCGTCGTGGGTGGGCAACAGGCCGGTGCCGGTGCGGTCGGGGCTGGAGTCGAGCTTGACCCCAAGCATGCCCAGCGCATCCACGCCGAAGCCGACGGTGCCGTCGGTGTAGCCCGATTGCAGGTTGAGCATGAAGCCCTGGGCCCATTCGTCGCGCTTGGATTGCTGTGCGCTGGTGCCGTCGCGGAAGTCACGGTTGAAGTACATGTTGCGGGTTTCCAGGGTCGCGCTGCTGTCTTCGAAGAAGGCAGCCTGGGCAAGCGGCGAAAAGCCTGCAAGGGCAGCGGCACTGGCGAGGGCGGTCTGGGCAAGGCGGGAAAAACCAACAGGCGAGGCGGCCTGGGGCTGTGTCGACAGCATCGTTGTGTACTCCGTTATTGTTCTTATTTTGGCGAAAACGCATCGAGGCGTTTTTCGGTGGCCACGGATCAGGCAGCCCGATGGGCATGACCCACCGTGAAGGGATGCTAAAGGGCGAAGCTTTCACTAACCTTTCAGTTGCCTTTCAATGTTTTCGGGCTTCACAGGGCAGGCGGCGCCTGTAAACTGCCCGGCAAAGCGTGGTGCCGACCACCCCTGACTGAGGTAGAAATCCATGCGTGTCTTGCTGGTTGAAGACCATCTGCAACTCGCCGAAAGTGTTGCCCAGGCGCTCAAGAGCACGGGGTTGACCGTCGATGTGCTGCACGATGGGGTGGCGGCGGACCTGGCCTTGAGCAGCGAGGAGTACGCGGCGGCAATCCTCGACGTGGGGCTGCCGCGGATGGATGGTTTTGAGGTGCTGGCCCGTTTGCGGGCACGCGGGAAAAACCTGCCGGTGCTGATGTTGACCGCACGCAGTGACGTGAAGGACCGAGTGCACGGCCTGAACCTGGGGGCTGACGACTATCTCGCCAAACCGTTCGAGCTGACCGAGCTGGAGGCGCGGGTCAAGGCGCTGCTACGGCGCAGCGTGTTGGGCGGCGAACGCCAGCAGATCTGCGGGGTGCTGGTGTATGACCTCGACACCCGGCGGTTTACCGTCGCGGGCGAACTGATGACGCTGACCTCCCGTGAGCAAGCGGTACTCGAGGCGCTGATCGCGCGCCCGGGGCGAGTGATGAGCAAGGAACAACTGGCTTCCCAGGTGTTCGGCCTGGATGAAGAGGCTAGCCCGGATGCCATCGAAATCTACGTGCACCGACTGCGCAAGAAACTCGACGGCCAGCCCATCGCCATCGTGACCTTCCGTGGCCTCGGCTACCTGCTGGAAGCGCGCGATGCATAAGCCCAGCAGCCTGCGCTGGCGCCTGCTGTGGAACCTGGCGCTGTTGCTGGTGGTGCTGATGTTCGCCAGCGGCATGAGCGCCTACTGGAATGGCCGCGAGGCCGCCGACACCGCTTACGACCGTACGCTGCTGGCGTCGGCGCGCACCATCGCCGCAGGCCTGACTCAGGTGGACGGCACCTTGAGCGCCAACGTGCCCTACGTGGCCCTGGACACCTTCGCTTATGACAGTGCCGGGCGTATTTACTATCAGGTCAATGACATCGACCGAAAGCTCATTTCCGGTTACGAAAACCTCCCCGGCCCACCACCCGGCACGCCACGCACCGATGACTATCCGGCGCTGGCGCGTTTCTATGACGCCATGTACCAGGGCCAGCAGGTGCGCGTGGTCAGCCTGCTCAAGGCAGTGTCCGAACCGAACATGAATGGCATGGCGGAAATCCGCGTGGCCGAAACCGATGAGGCGCGGGTCAGCATGGCTCGCAGCCTGATGGCCGACACCTTGTTGCGATTGGGCATGCTCGCCGTCGGGGCGTTGTTGCTGGTGTGGTTCGCCGTGAGTGCGGCGCTGCGTCCGCTGGAACGGCTGCGCACGGCGGTGGAAGAACGCCAGCCCGATGACCTGCGACCCTTGCCCCTGGTGGAGGTGCAACACGAGTTCGGCCCGTTGGTGCGCTCTCTCAACCACTTCACTGAGCGTCTGCGTGGGCAGTTCGAACGCCAGGCGCAGTTCATCGCCGATGCGGCCCACGAACTGCGCACGCCGCTGGCAGCGCTCAAGGCCCGTTTGGAACTGGGTTTGCGCGCCGAAGAGCCGGCTACGTGGCGCAGTACGCTGGAGACTGCCGCCCAGGGCACCGACCGTCTGACTCACCTGGCCAATCAATTGCTGTCCCTTGCGCGCATCGAAAACGGTGCCCGGGCGATTGCCGAAGGCGGCGCGCAATTGCTGGACTTGAGCCAGTTGGCCCGCGAACTGGGCATGGCCATGGCGCCTTTGGCCCATGCGCGGGGCGTGGCGCTGGCCCTGGAGGCTGATGAGCCGGTGTGGTTGCGGGGTGAGCCGACGCTGTTGAATGAGCTGTTGAGCAACCTGGTGGATAACGCTCTGGCGCATACACCGTCCGGCGGCAATGTGATTCTGCGGGTGACCGCACCGGCTGTGCTGGAGGTGGAAGATGACGGCCCGGGCATTCCGCTCAATGAGCGTGACCGGGTGTTCGAGCGTTTCTATCGACGCAGCCAGCAGGGCATGGGCTCGGGCCTGGGGCTGGCGATCGTCGGCGAGATTTGTCGGGCGCATCTGGCGCAGATCAGCCTGCACGATGGCGAGCAGGCGGGCTTGAAAGTACGCGTGAGTTTTATCGCGGGTTGATCAGTAGAACATCGAGCGCGCTTCATCCAGTTCGGTGCGCAATTTGTCGCTGTAAGGGTCGACCCGCAGCTTTTTGATCGCGGGCAGGTTGAATACCGGCACATCGGCCAGGGGATGGTCGGTGCCGCGATGGCAATACAGCACGGCCACTTGTACCAGGTCGATGTAGTCCAGGGTGGCCGACTCGCGCTCCAGGTTCAGGTATTGGCCGGGCAGGTTGACCAATGACTCGGGGAAATCCCAGCCGCGCAGCAGTTGGTCGCCCAATACCGGGTGGATGCTGTCGATCACGTGGTTGAGGCTGACCGGGTCCGAGAGCAACTCGTAGTGATCCTCGGCATAGGTGAGGATGGGCAAGACGCCGATCTGGTGCACCAGGCCGCCGAGGGCTGCCTGGTCCGGCTTGAGTTGGGTGTGGCCGCGGCACAGGGCATAGCTCACGCCCGCCACTTCGAGGCTGCGGCGCCAGACATCGCGCATCTTCTGTTCGACCGCCTCGGAGCGGGCGTGGAAAATCTGCTCCATGACCAGGCCGATGGCCAGGTTGCTGCTGTAGTTGGTGCCCAGTCGCGTAATGGCGGTGTGCAGGTCGGTGACTTCCTGGGTGGCGCGCAGCAACGGGCTGTTGACCACTTTGATCAGGCGTGCCGACAGCGCGGTATCGCGACCGATCACTTTGCTCAGATGGCTGATGCTGATATCCGGGTCTTCGGCGGCTTGACGAATCTTCAGGGCCACTTCCGGTAATGTCGGCAGAACCAGGTCATCGTTGTCGATGGCCGCAACCAAAGCCTGTTGGACTTTTTCCGCCAGCTTGTTCATTCATGCTCTCTAGGGTGTTGCAAAAAGGTACGGCGATCAGCGCTGGATCTCTCGATCACGGTCGAGCGTGTAAGGCAGGTCAAGCAATTGCAGGCCGGGGCCTTCCAGGGTGCCTAAATGCACATCGCCACTATCGGCAGCTTCGGCTTGCAACACGGCCAGAAGTTCAATGGTTTGGTCCGCTTTTGCGGCAAGCACCACTTCGCCGATCGAGCTGTTGTGGCTGGGAGAAAACAGCGGGGTGCCTGGTTCGGGCATGTCAGGTGCGTCGAGGTTCAAGCGGTACAGGCGGCGCTTGAGTTTGCCCAGGTACTGCATGCGCGCGACGATTTCCTGGCCGGTGTAGCAGCCCTTCTTGAAGCTGACGCCGCCTACGGCTTGCAGGTTGAGCATCTGTGGGATGAACAGTTCGCGGGTTTGCGGCATGACCTGACCGATACCGGCGCGGATTTGCCCCAGCAGCCATTCGTTCAGACCGCTTTGTTCGAGGCGTGCAGCCAATTGGCCGCGTACGGCGTCGCCTTGCTCGGCAGGCACCCAGAGTTCTGCGCGGCCAGGAGAGACACGGATGGCGATCAACGTATCGTTGCGAACGACGCTATCGGTCTCGGCGGGCAGTTCAAGGCCAAGGCTGGCCAGGACCTGATCCGCATTCGTCAGGCCGAAGCGCACCCAGGCGGCGCTTTCGTCGGTGAGTTTGGATTTGGAAAACACGGCGTACTTTTTCAAGTCGGCCAGTTGCGGTTCCAGCAGTTCGCTGGTCATGGCCAGTAACACGCCGTCGCCTTGCAGCAGGATGCGGAAGCTCGACTGCATGCGCCCTTTTTGCGTGCAGCGCGCACCAAGGCTGGCCTGGGCATCGCTCAGGTAATTGAGGTTGCAGGTCAATTGGCCCTGCAGGAATTTGGCAGCGTCGGCGCCGCGGACGGCGAGAACGCCTTCGTGGGACAGGGGGCAGAAGAAAGCAGAGTCAGCCATGGGTCATCGCAGGTCAAAAAGTCATGGGTGCATCATAGAGGGGCGCCCGGCAAATGGATAGTTTCCGTATGGCGCGACCAAAGCCGACTGTTCCGGTGCCGTCGGGCCTGTATACTTGCCGCCTATTTGAGGAGCGCTCCATGGTCGAAGATGTAGAAATCAATCGCCTCTTCTGGCATAGCCGTCGTGGCATGCTGGAGTTGGATGTGTTGCTGGTGCCGTTCACCAAAGAGGTATACGCGACGCTCAACCAGGTCGATCGCGACCTCTACGTCCGGTTGCTGACCTGCGAAGATCAGGACATGTTCGGCTGGTTCATGGAGCGCTCCGAATCGGAAGATCCAGAGCTGCAGCGCATGGTTCGGATGATTCTGGACCGTGTCCAGCCCAAGTAATCGTTTTGAATGCCGCTGGCAGGCCTCACGGCTATTGCTGGCGGCGTACCTCTTTGCCCAGCTGGTCGCGCTGGGTGCATGTTTGTTTGTGGATTTACCCTATTCAAGCCTCGGCGCGTTTGTGTGCCTGGCGCATGCCGCCTGCGTTCTGCCTCGGCATATTCTGCTGAGTCACCGTTCGTCGGTTCGTGGCCTGCGCCGCGACGAGGATGGCTGGCAGTTATTCTCTGCCGAGCGGGGCTGGCACAGCGTGCAACTGCGGCCTGACAGCCTCGCGCTACCGCTGATCGTGGTGCTGCGCTATCGGCTGCCAGGCGAGTGGCGGGTGCGTTCGATCTGCGTGCCCAAGGATTCACAGGCCGCCGACCTGCATCGGCGGCTGCGCGTACGCCTGAAGTTCAGCCGCCGTAGGTGCCTGGCACCAGGATAGTGTCGCGGGCCTCGGGCAGCATCTGCGGGTAGTCGAGGGTGTAATGCAGGCCGCGGCTTTCCTTGCGTTCCATGGCCGAGCGAATCATCAGCTCCGCCACCTGGGCCAGGTTGCGCAGCTCGATCAGGTCGCGGCTGACCTTGTAGTTGCTGTAGAACTCGTCGATCTCGTCCAGCAGCAACCGTACCCGGTGTTGCGCGCGTTGCAGGCGCTTGTTGGTGCGCACGATGCCCACGTAGTCCCACATGAAGCGGCGCAGTTCGTCCCAGTTGTGCGCGATGATCACATCCTCGTCCGAATCGGTAACCTGGCTGGCGTCCCAGCGGGGCAGGGCGGTGGGCACCGGGATGTTCGGCAGTTGGTCGAGAATGTCGGCGGCTGCCGAGCGCGCATAGACGAAGCATTCGAGCAACGAGTTGCTGGCCATGCGGTTGGCACCGTGCAGGCCGGTGAAGCTGGTTTCGCCGATTGCGTACAGGCCGGGCACGTCGGTGCGGCCATGCTGGTCGACCATCACGCCGCCGCAGGTGTAGTGCGCCGCCGGCACCACGGGGATCGGGCCTTTGGTGATGTCGATGTTGAAGGCCAGGCAGCGCTCGTAGACCGTGGGGAAGTGCGTCTTGATGAAGGCTTCGGGTTTATGGCTGATGTCGAGATAGACGCAGTCGATGCCCAGGCGCTTCATTTCATGGTCGATGGCGCGGGCGACGATGTCACGTGGTGCCAGCTCGGCGCGTGGGTCGAAGCGCGGCATGAAGCGTTCGCCGTTTGGCAGCTTCAAGTGCGCGCCTTCGCCGCGCAGCGCTTCGGTGACCAAAAAGCTCTTGGCCTGCGGGTGATACAAGCAGGTGGGGTGGAACTGGTTGAATTCCAGATTGGCCACCCGACAGCCCGAGCGCCAGGCCATGGCGATGCCATCGCCACAAGCACCGTCGGGGTTGCTGGTATAGAGGTAGACCTTGGCCGCCCCGCCCGACGCCAGAATGGTGAACCGTGCCCCGTAGGTATCGACTTCACCGCTGCTGCGGTTGAGCACGTAGGCACCGAGGCAGCGTTCGCCGTCGAGGCCCAGGCGTTTTTCGGTGATCAGGTCGACAGCAACGCGTTGCTCCAGCAGTTCTATGTTGGGGCGTTGGCGGGCTTGCTCGAGCAAAGTCTTGAAAATGGCAGCGCCGGTAGCATCGGCCGCATGGATGATGCGGCGATGGCTGTGGCCGCCTTCGCGGGTCAGGTGGAACTCAAAGCCACCGTCGTCATTGCCCGCCTGCTCGTCGCGGGTGAAGGGCACGCCCTGGTCGATCAACCATTGGATGGCTTCGCGGCTATGCTCCACGGTGAAGCGCACGGCCTCTTCGTTGCACAGGCCGCCGCCGGCGTTGAGGGTGTCTTCGACGTGGGATTGTACGGTGTCGGTGTCATCCAGCACGGCGGCGACACCACCCTGGGCCCAGAATGTCGAGCCATTGGCCAGGTCGCCCTTGCTCAGGACTGCGATCCGCAGGTGGCCGGGGAGGGTGAGTGCGAGGCTCAAGCCGGCAGCGCCGCTGCCTATCACCAGGACATCGTGTTGAAACTGTTGGCTCATTTGAAGGATTCCGCAAAAAGCGATCCAAAGGGGGCGCAAACAGGACGCCTGGATCGGCGAATCAAAGGGTCGCACGGGCCACTAGTATATAGAGGGGGGGAGCGGCACAATAGCCGGGCGTTCGTGGCAATGTGAGATTACGGTGCGCGCCAGCGTAAAATCGGCCAGTTATTGAAACGGGAACTTTTTGCATGGGCCCCGACTCAATAGCAGGTTGCCCGAAAGCTGGGAAAACGTTGAGTTTATTGGCCCGTCGGGAGCATCGGACGCGTCAGAAAACCGGCGACAAGATTATTCGCGCAGTCGGTATCAACCGCGCTGCGTTTTTCGTGTGTGCCAATTCAGTGCATGCCGGAAACTTGCTTGAAGGGGGAGAACTTTTGCGAAAAGTCCGAGTCTATGTTTGCAAGCCTGATCGTTTAGTTATGCAAGCCTCCTTCAAGTACAACGAGGAGTGTTCATGCTAACCCAGGAAGAGGATCAGCAGCTGGTCGAGCGCGTTCAACGCGGCGACAGGCGAGCTTTTGATCTGCTAGTGCTGAAATACCAGCACAAAATTCTCGGGTTGATCGTGCGGTTTGTGCACGACACCCATGAAGCGCAGGACGTTGCACAGGAAGCCTTTATCAAGGCGTACCGTGCACTCGGGAATTTCCGCGGTGACAGTGCGTTCTACACGTGGCTGTATCGCATCGCCATCAACACGGCGAAGAACTATCTGGTGTCTCGCGGACGCCGCCCACCGGATAGCGATGTTAGTTCAGAAGATGCAGAGTTTTACGATGGTGATCACGGCCTCAAGGATCTCGAGTCGCCGGAGCGAGCATTGCTGCGCGACGAGATCGAGGGCACCGTCCATCGCACCATTCAGCAACTGCCAGAAGATTTACGTACCGCGTTAACTTTACGTGAATTCGATGGTCTGAGTTACGAAGACATTGCGAGCGTCATGCAGTGTCCGGTGGGGACTGTAAGGTCACGGATTTTCCGGGCCCGGGAAGCCATCGATAAAGCCTTGCAACCGTTGTTGCAGGAAAACTAAAGACAGCGGCGACAGCCAAGAGAGGAACCGCCATGAGTCGTGATGCCCTGCAGGAATCGCTGTCCGCAGTGATGGATAACGAAGCGGATGAACTGGAACTTCGTCGAGTGCTCAACGCATTTGATGATGTCGAAACCCGTGATACCTGGTCTCGTTACCAAGTCGCTCGGGCGGCGATGCACAAGGATCTCCTAATCCCTCGTCTGGATATTGCTGCGGCCGTTTCTGCTGCGCTGGCTGATGAAGCCGTTCCGGCAAAAGCTGCACGCGGACCTTGGCGGAGCATTGGCCGCCTGGCAGTGGCTGCTTCGGTAACCGTTGCTGTGCTGGCGGGTGTTCGTCTGTACAACCAGGACGAAATTGCGGGTGCCGAGCTGGCCCAGCAGACTCAGCAACCGGTCATGGCCGGTCCGCAAGTCAAAGGCCCTGCTGTGTTGGCTGGCTACAAGGAAAGCTCTGACGCCACTGGCCCTATGGCCAACGGCGTATTGCAAGGGCAGTCCGGCTGGCAAGATCAGCGTCTTCCAGGCTACCTGCGCCAGCACGCACAGGATTCGGCTCTGAAAGGCACTGAAAGTGCTCTGCCATACGCTCGCGCTGCAAGCTTGGAAAACCGCTAAATCGTCAAGGAGCCCTATGCGCGCCATATCGCTCCTTACGGTTTTGCTCAGTGGTTGGTTAGCGCTCCCCGCCCACGCCGATGACGCTCAGGATTGGCTCACTCGACTTGGGCGTGCAGAGCAGCAGCAAAGCTTCGAAGGGACGTTCGTCTACGAGCGTAACGGTAGTTTTTCTACCCATGACATCTGGCACCGTGTCGAGAATGGTCAGGTTCGTGAGCGTCTCCTGCAACTCGATGGTTCTGCCCAGGAAGTAGTACGGGTAGACGGTCGGACTCAGTGCGTCAGTGGCGCGCTTGTCGCAGGCTTGGGTAATTCACGCGAAGCCCCTTCGCGCGCCCTCGATCCCCAAAAACTCTCTCAATGGTATGAGTTTGCCGTTATCGGCAAATCCCGCGTGGCCGGTCGTGAGACTGTGATCGTATCGATTACGCCGCGTGACGCCTTCCGTTATGGGTTTGAGTTGCATCTGGACCGCGAGACGGCGCTGCCTCTCAAGTCTCTGTTACTGAACGATCAAGGTCAGTTACTGGAGCGCTTTCAGTTCACTCGTCTGAACACTTCAGTGATACCCGGTGACCGCGATCTGCAACCCACCAATGAATGCACACCCATTGCAGTGGCCAACAGCAAGGCACCGGAAGTCGACACCACCGAGGCCTGGCACCTTGAATGGCTGCCGCCTGGCTTTCAGCTCACCAGCAGCAATGCGCGCAAAGATGTCCAGACCAAGGCCACTGTCGACAGCCTGATGTACAGTGATGGACTGACGCGTTTTTCGGTGTTCCTGGAGCCTGTCAGCGATGCAAACGTAACCGAAACCCGCACCCAATTGGGCCCAACGGTTGCCGTATCCCGCCGTCTCAACACGGTGGACGGTGAAATGATGGTGACGGTCGTGGGTGAGATTCCCTTGGGTACCGCTGAGCGTATCGCCCTGTCGGTGCGTGGTGAAAAAAAGCCAGCCGCCAAGCCGTGAGTCGTTAATCCTATGTTCATCCTGACCTTTCAATGTAAGCCGATGCCTGGTCGGCTAGCGAGAACATGAAATGTCTGGATCAGTATTTTCACTTGCAAAAAATCCTTATGTTTTTTATAGGTCAGGACTTGTCGGTTCTGGCCTTGTTTTGTTCGCGGAACAAAGATGTCGGTCGAAGTTTTCGGCGTTTCTTGAACCCTGTCGCTCAACCCTGCTCGTCGTAACGGGAGCTGTATGTCGATACCACGCTTGAAGTCTTATTTATCCATCGTCGCCACGGTATTGGTGCTGGGGCAGGCCGTGCCTGCGCAAGCGGCCGAACTGCCTGACTTCACCCAGTTGGTGGAGCAGGCTTCGCCTGCCGTGGTGAACATCAGCACCACACAGAAGCTGCCGGATCGTAAAGTCTCCAACCAGCAGATGCCCGACCTGGAAGGTCTGCCGCCGATGCTGCGCGAATTCTTCGAGCGTGGCATGCCGCAGCAGCGTGCTCCCCGTAGCGGCGGTGGCAAGCGCGAGGCCCAATCCTTGGGTTCGGGTTTCATCATTTCGTCGGACGGCTACATCCTGACCAACAATCACGTGATCGCTGACGCTGACGAAATCCTCGTGCGTCTGGCTGATCGCAGCGAACTGAAGGCCAAGTTGGTGGGCACCGACCCGCGTTCGGATGTGGCTTTGCTCAAGATCGACGGCAAGGACTTACCGGTATTGAAGCTGGGTAAATCCCAGGACCTGAAGGCCGGCCAGTGGGTAGTGGCGATCGGTTCTCCGTTTGGCTTTGACCATACGGTGACCCAAGGCATTGTGAGTGCCATCGGTCGCAGCCTGCCCAACGAAAACTACGTGCCGTTCATCCAGACCGACGTGCCGATCAACCCGGGTAACTCCGGTGGTCCGCTGTTCAACCTGGCCGGTGAAGTGGTAGGGATCAACTCGCAGATCTACACCCGCTCCGGTGGATTCATGGGCGTGTCCTTCGCCATCCCGATCGATGTGGCCATGGATGTTTCCAATCAGCTGAAAAACGGCGGCAAAGTCAGCCGTGGCTGGCTGGGGGTGGTGATTCAGGAAGTGAACAAAGATCTGGCTGAGTCTTTCGGTCTCGACAAGCCGGCGGGTGCGCTGGTTGCACAGATCCAGGACGATGGCCCGGCTGCCAAGGGTGGCCTGCAGGTGGGTGACGTGATTCTGAGCATGAACGGTCAGCCGATCATCATGTCAGCCGACCTGCCACATTTGGTCGGTGCGCTGAAGGCGGGCAGCAAGGCCAAGCTGGAAGTCATTCGTGAAGGCAAGCGTCAGACTGTTGAGTTGACGGTCGGTGCGATCCCGGAAGAAGGCGCAACGCTGGATGCTTTGGGTAATACCAAACCGGGCGCCGAGCGCAGCAGCAACCGTCTCGGCATTGCAGTTGCGGAACTGACCGATGAGCAGAAGAAAACCTTCGACCTCAAGAGCGGTGTCGTGATCAAGGAAGTTCAGGATGGTCCTGCTGCGCTGATCGGCTTGCAGCCAGGCGACGTGATTACCCACCTGAACAACCAGGCGATCAACTCCACCAAGGAATTTACCGATATCGCCAAGGCGCTGCCGAAGAATCGTACCGTGTCGATGCGGGTTCTGCGTGAAGGGCGTGCCAGCTTCATCACTTTCAAACTGGCCGAATAACCCGCCAGAGCAATAAAAAGCCCCGCTTTCGTTAAACGAAGGCGGGGCTTTTTTGTGGGGGCCTGTTTTAGCTCATCATCCCTTTCACCAGCCGCTCCTGTTCGATCAACTCACGCTGTCGCGCGTCGATGCGTGAAGACAGGGGGAAGTTGCTGCCGGCGCGACGCTTGGCAAAATCCAGTTGCTGGATAGCCTGCTGAAAATCGCCGACCAATGCAAAGTACTCGGCCCGGGCCTGGTGCAAGCCAATGATGTTGCCCGACAAACCACGGGTTTCGGCAACCTGATACCACACATCCGGATCGTCCGGACGGGACTTCAGCAACCCATCCAGTGCTTTTTCCGCATCGGCCGTCCGGTTCTGTTTCAGCAACAGGTCGACCCTCACCTGGTTCAGCGGATAGTTGCCGGGGTATTGGGTCAACATGCGGTCCGTGCGTTGCTGGGCATCGGGCAAGCGGCTGTTGTCCATGTCCAGCTGGATCTGCGCCAGATTGTAGGTAATGTCGTTGGGCGACTTGGCCAGTAACGGTGCCAGGTTTTCCCGAGCCTCCTTGAATTGGCTGCCCTTGATCTGAGCGATGGCCAAGCCATAGCGCGCCACGTCGTTTTTTGGATTTTCATCCAGCTGTGCCTGGAAACGCTTGGCGGCCAGGCCCGGTGTGTCTTCGTATTGGAGTTGCACCCGTGCACGAATCAACTGATAGCGCAGGCTGTCTTCCTTACCGCCAAGTTTGGCCTGTTCGGCACGGTTACGGGTGTCGGCGATCCGTGACTCGGTCACCGGGTGCGTCAACAGGAACTCAGGCGGCTTGGCGTCGAAACGGTATTGGCGCATCAAGCGTTCGAACATGGTCGGCATGGAGCGGGGGTCGTACCCGGCTTTTTCCAGATTGAGGATACCGATGCGGTCGGCTTCCTGTTCGTTCTGGCGAGAAAACCGGCGCTGTTCCTGGATCGCCGCAGCCTGGGAGCCGGCAATCGCAGCAATGCCTGCATCGCCGGCGCCGGCGGCTGCGGCGATAATGCCACCGAGCAGCGCCGCCATCATCGGGATCTGCATGCGTGATTGCGCTTCCACGCCCCGAGCGAAGTGACGCTGGGATAAATGCGCCAGTTCGTGAGCAAGTACCGAGGCGTACTCGCCTTCGGTCTGGGCATTGAGGAACAAACCGCCGTTGACGCCGACAATGCCGCCAGGAGCGGCGAAGGCGTTCAACTGTGGGCTGTTGATCAGGATGAACTCCAGGCGCCGGTCATTGACCTGGCTGGTCTCAACCAGCTTGTATACGCTGGTTTCGACATAGTCCTTGAGCTGCGGGTCGTTGAGTTGCGAGACCTGGCCGCGCAGATAGGCCAGCCACGCCCGGCCCAGCTGGAATTCCTGTTGTGGCGAGACAATGGCAGAACTGGCGTCGCCAAGTGACGGCAGGTCGTCAGCGAAGCCTGGAGAGGCCAGCAGGCAAGCCAGCGTCAGCAGGGTGGGGCGCAAAAAAGTCATGCACAAAGCCTTTCGACAAAGAGGTTACTGTAGCCGGACACTGAGCTTCGGACCAGATATTCTATGCCCCCCACCCGCGTGCCCGGAGTAAACCATGACCGACGCTGTAGCCTTTGATGCCGAGCTCGATGCCAGCGGCCTCAATTGTCCCTTGCCTTTGCTCAAGGCCAAACTGGAACTCAATCGCCTGGCCAGCGGTGCAATCCTCAAGGTGACCGCCACCGACGCGGGTTCCCAGCGTGATTTCCGTACCTTCGCCAAGCTGGCCGGCCACACTCTCTTGCATGAAGAAGACGCTGCCGGTGTGTACCGATACTGGTTGCGCAAAGCCTGAACCGTTCGCCCCTACCACCCGAGGTTGATTGATGTTCAAAGTGTTACGAGACTGGATTCAGCGCTACTTCTCCGATGAGGAAGCCGTGGTGCTGGCGGTCCTGTTGTTTCTGGCCTTTACCGCCGTGCTCACCCTGGGGGGCATGCTCGCGCCGGTGCTGGCGGGCATGGTGCTGGCTTACCTGATGCAAGGCCTGGTCACTACCCTGGAACGCCTTCGCTTGCCGGGCGGGGCGGCCGTGGGGCTGGTGTTCGCCTTGTTCATGGGCTTGTTGGTGGTGTTCATCGTGGTGGTGCTGCCGTTGTTGTGGCACCAGTTGATTACCCTGTTCAACGAATTGCCGGGCATGCTCGCCAAGTGGCAATCCCTGTTGCTGCTGTTGCCGGAGCGCTATCCGCACCTGGTGTCGGATGAGCAGGTGCTGCAGGCCATTGAAGTGGCGCGCGGCGAGATCGGAAAATTCGGGCAATGGGCATTGACCCTCTCCCTGTCCAGCCTGCCACTGTTGGTCAACATCATGATCTACCTGGTGCTGGTGCCGATCCTGGTGTTTTTCTTCCTCAAGGATCGCGCGATGATCGGTCGCTGGGTGCGGGGGTACCTGCCGCGTGAGCGTGCGCTGATCACCCGGGTGGCGGAGGAGATGAATCGGCAGATCGCCAATTACATCCGCGGCAAGGTCATCGAAATCTTCATCTGTGGTGGTGTGACCTACATTGGCTTCGTCGCGCTCGGGCTCAACTATGCCGCGTTGCTGGCCCTGCTGGTGGGGGTGTCGGTAGTGGTGCCCTACGTCGGCGCGGTGGTGGTGACCGTGCCCGTGATGTTGATTGCCTTGTTCCAGTGGGGCTGGAGCGATCAGTTCATTTACCTGATGGCGGTCTACGGCATTATCCAGACGCTTGATGGCAACGTGCTGGTGCCTTTGCTGTTCTCGGAAGCCGTCAACCTGCACCCGGTGGCGATCATCTGCGCGGTACTGTTATTTGGTGGGTTGTGGGGGTTCTGGGGTGTGTTCTTCGCGATTCCCTTGGCGACGCTCTTCAAGGCGGTGCTGGATGCCTGGCCACGGCAGGAGCCAGTCGTCGCCCCTCTGTTGTAGCTGCACGATATGTGTAGTGAGCGGGACAAGCCCGCTCACTACAAAAGCCTGTCAATACAAACCTTGATATCAGGCCTTGTTCAATGCCTGCGCCGCTGCCAAAACCGCCTCCACGTGGCCCGGCACTTTCACGCCGCGCCACTCCTGGCGCAGCACGCCGTTCCGATCGATCAGGAACGTGCTGCGGTCCACGCCCAGGTATTCCTTGCCGTAGAGCTTTTTCAGCTTGATCACATCAAACAACTGGCAAACAGCTTCGTCCTTGTCGCTGATCAGCTCGAAGGGAAACGCCTGCTTGCCCTTGAAGTTTTCGTGGGACTTCACGCTGTCGCGCGATACGCCGAACACTTCGGTGTTGGCCGCCTTGAATGCGCTGTACTGGTCACGAAACCCCTGGCCTTCAGTGGTGCAGCCCGGTGTGCTGTCCTTCGGATAGAAGTAGATCACCACCTGTTTACCCTTCAGCGCGGCAAGGCTGAAGGTCTGGCCGCTGGTGGCCTGGGCTTCGAAATCTGCTACGGATTGGTCGATCACAACCGTCATGAGGGCTTCCTTACATTGGGTTCTGTGGGCGCCACGGTTCGATCAGCGCATCGAGATTCAGCGCATCGGCGAAGTCCAGGAACTGGTCGCGCAGCCAACTGATCTGCACGCCGGCCGGCAAGGTCACGGTGAACGTGGCGTTGAGCATGGTGCCGCCGGTTTGTGGCGCCTGATAGGTATCGCAGGTCAGGTTTTCCAGCTCTACATTGTGGTCAATGAAGAACTGGCACAGTTCGTTGACGATGTCCGAGCGGTAAGCCGAACTGACATACGCCACGTAGGGCAGGGCCTGGGGGCGATTCTCCAGAGCGGCACTGCGCACCACGTTGACGGTGAAAGCGTGCTTTTTGGCCAGACCCGGCAAGCCGGTTTCCAGACGTGCCAGGGCATCCCAGGTGCCGGAAATCTGCAGGACCAGCGCGCTGCACTCGCCATGGCGGGTGAGGCGGGAAGTCACCACGGCGCAGCGGTTCTCATGGCTGGCGCGGCACAGGACGTTGGTCAGCTCCATGGGGTTGGCGCCGAGGGCACTGATAACAAGGAATTGTTCGCGAACTGTGGGGGTGGACATGCAGCCTTCCTAAAGCGATGAGCGGTCGATACTGTGTGGGCCGTATCGATCAAAGGGTGAAGGGTAGCGAAAACCGTCGCCAAGGGCTAGGAGGTGGCGTTTTCATTGCGTGAGCGGTTGGAGGCAACACCGCGTCAAGCCGCGCTTTGGCCCAATGATGGCATTGCCCGTCGTTTAGTTGATCCAGAACGCATCCTCACGCGGTACTTCGCTTGTACAAGCATCTTGGCGCCAGTACCATTACGGCTCTCTTTTTCCGGCAGGAGCGGTTGCATGATTGCGGGCAGTATGGTGGCACTGGTCACACCCATGGATGCACAAGGTCATCTCGACTGGGACAGCCTTGGCAAACTGGTGGACTTCCACCTGCAAGAAGGCACCAACGCCATCGTGGCGGTCGGCACCACCGGTGAGTCGGCCACCCTTGATGTGGATGAGCACATTCAGGTCATCGAATTCGTGGTCAAGCGTGTTGCGGGCCGCATTGCCGTGATCGCCGGTACCGGCGCCAACTCGACACGCGAAGCCATCGAGCTGACCAGCAACGCCAAAAAGGCCGGTGCAGACGCCTGTCTGCTGGTGACCCCGTACTACAACAAGCCGACCCAGGAAGGTTTGTACCAGCACTTCCGTGCCATTGCCGAAGCCGTCGACATCCCGCAGATCCTCTATAACGTTCCAGGCCGTACCGCATGCGACATGCAGGCCGCGACCGTGATCCGCCTGTCCACCGTGCCGAACATCATCGGCATCAAGGAAGCCACCGGCGACCTGCAGCGCGCCAAGGACATCCTGGCCGGCGTGAGCAGCGACTTCCTGGTGTACTCCGGTGACGACGCCACTGCCGTCGAGTTGATCCTGCTGGGTGGCAAGGGCAACATCTCCGTGACCGCCAACGTGGCGCCGCGTGCCATGAGCGAAATGTGCGCCGCCGCCATCGCCGGTGATGCCGCCACCGCCCGCGCGATCCACGAGAAGCTGATGCCGCTCAACAAGACACTGTTTATCGAATCCAACCCTATTCCCGTGAAATGGGCGCTGTTCGAGATGGGCCTGATGCCGGACGGTATCCGTCTGCCGCTCACCCGTCTGAGCGAAACCTGTCACGAACCGCTGCGACAGGCCCTGCGCCAGTCCGGCGTCCTGGTTTAATTGAGGAAGCACTACGCATGAAGCGATTGGCCGGACTGTCCGCACTTGCCTTGATTATCTCCAGCACCAGTGGCTGCGGTTGGATCTGGGGCCCGGAAGGTTACTTCCGTGACCGCGGCAGCGATTACCTGGAAGCACAAGCAACCAAACCGATGCAACTGCCGCCGAACGTCAATGTCGCCAAGCGCCTTGACCCGTTGCTGCCGATTCCGCGCAACGTGGCTGACGACACCACCAAGGGTGAGTACGTGGTGCCACGTCCACAGCCGATCTCGGCCGTGGCGGATGCCAGCGATTACAGCCTGCAGAAGAGTGGCGACTCCCGCTGGATCGTGGCTCAGCGCCCACCTGCCGAAGTCTGGCCAGTGGCGGTGCAATTCTTCCAGGACAACGGTTTCCGTCTTGATGAACAGCGCCCGCAGACCGGTGAATTCACCACCGCCTGGCAGCACAGCAGTGAACTGTCCGCCACCATGGCCAAGCGCCTGCAGGCCGGCGGTGTAGCCGCCGACAGCGAAGCCCGCGTGCGCGTGCGTATCGAGCCGGGTGTGCAGCGCAACACCAGTGAGGTCTACGTGGTCAGCGCCGAGCGTCCAGCCGGCAGCACCGCCAACGTCGACTTCACCAACCGCTCGGTCAATACCGGAGTCGATTCGGCACTGGTTGACGAGATGCTGGCCAGCATGAGCCGTATCTCCGAGAAGGGCGGTTCGGTTTCCCTGCTCGCTGCACGTGATTACGACACGCCGAGCCGGGTCAGCCTCACCGAGGACGGCAGCGGCAACGTGGTGCTGAACCTGGGCGAAGATCTGGACCGTGCTTGGGCCAGTGTCGGCCGCGCATTGGAACAGGGGCCATGGCGCGTCGAAGACATCAACCGCAGCCTGGGTCTCTACTACATCAACGTGGCTGAAAAGGCCGAGCGCAAGGACGACGAGCCTGGTTTCTTCGGCAAATTGTTCGGCAGCCAGCCGACCAAGGAAGAGATCGAGACCCGTGCCGAGCGTTATCAGGTACGTCTGAGCAAAGTTGGCGACAACGTGCAAGTCACCGTCGAGAAGAACATCAATACCGTTGCGCCGGCTGAAACCGCGCGCAAAGTGTTGGGCGTGATTCAGGACAATCTGGGCTGATCCGATGCGTTTTGCCGTTCTCGGCAGCGGTAGTCAAGGGAACGGCACGCTGGTCGCCCACGACGATACGCTCGTGCTGGTGGATTGTGGTTTCTCGCTGAAAGAAACCGAGCGGCGCCTGTTGCGCCTTGGCGTTCATCCCGCGCAGTTGAGCGCGATTCTGGTGACCCACGAACATGCCGATCATGTGCATGGCGTGGGTTTGCTGTCTCGACGCTACAATGTGCCGGTGTACTTGAGCCGCGGTACTTTGCGCGGAATGCGCAAACCTCTGGAGCCCACAGGTTTCCTGACCGGTGGCGAGACGTTACGGATCGGCACGTTGAGCATTGACGTGATTGCGGTGGCGCACGACGCCCAGGAACCGACTCAGTATGTGTTCAGTGACGGAGAGCGGCGTTTTGGCGTTCTCACCGACCTGGGCTCCTACTGCTCCAAGGTGCTGGACGGTTACCGGGATCTCGATGCCCTGATGATCGAGTCCAACCACTGCCGGGATTTATTGGCGCGTGGTCATTACCCGTACTTTCTCAAGCAGCGGGTGGGTGGCGACCTGGGACATTTGAACAACCACCAGGCGGCGTACCTGGTGTATGAGTTGGGCTGGCAAGACCTGCAACACCTGGTCCTGGCCCACCTGAGCAGCAAGAACAACCTGCCGCAGCTGGCCCGGCAATGTTTTGTCGACACCCTCGGGTGCGACCCGGACTGGCTGCAACTGGCCGATCAAGATTCAGGGCTCGACTGGCGACACATCGCCTAGCCCACCCTTTAGCAAGCGGAGCCCATCATGGAAAAACGTGAAGAACTCTACCGCGGTAAAGCCAAGTCGGTGTACAAGACCGACGACGCCAACCGCCTGATCCTGCTGTTTCGCAACGACACCTCGGCGTTCGACGGCAAGCGCATCGAACAGCTCGATCGCAAGGGCATGGTGAACAACAAGTTCAACGCCTTCATCATGCAGAAACTCGAAGCGGCCGGTATCCCGACCCAATTCGACAAGCTGCTGGGCGACAACGAGTGCCTGGTCAAGAAACTGGACATGATCCCGGTGGAATGCGTCGTGCGTAACTACGCCGCGGGCAGCCTGGTCAAGCGTCTTGGCGTGGAAGAGGGGCTCAAGCTCAACCCTTACACCTTCGAACTGTTCCTGAAGGACGACGCCAAGGGCGATCCGTTCATCAACGAATCCCACGTTGTGGCGTTCGGCTGGGGCACCGCTGAGCAACTGGCGCGCATGAAGGAGTTGTCCCTCAAGGTCAACGACGTGCTGAGCAAGCTGTTCGACGACGCCGGCCTGTTGCTGGTGGACTTCAAGCTTGAATTCGGCGTGTTCCACGACGGCTCCATCGTCCTGGGCGACGAATTCAGCCCGGACGGCTGCCGTCTGTGGGACAAGGACACCAAGAAGAAGATGGACAAGGACCGCTTCCGCCAGGGCCTCGGTGACGTCATCGAAGCCTACGAAGAAGTCGCCAACCGTCTGGGCGTACCGCTTTAATCGACGCAAGCATCTGATAGCACGGAAAAAAATCGCTTCGGCGCTTTGCTTTCCTGAGTCACGCTGTTATGATGCGCGCCGTTGGAGAGATGCCAGAGTGGCCGAATGGGACGGATTCGAAATCCGTTGTACCTTCGCGGGTACCTAGGGTTCGAATCCCTATCTCTCCGCCATTATTGAAAATGAAAAACCCCCAATAACTTAATTGTTGTTGGGGGTTTTTTGTTTGGGGCAGAAATTTCAAAATGAATTCTGCTACGGTCATTCATCAGATGACAGGTGAATCGCAGAATGAACGTTGAACCGGTGCTGGCGCATTTATTAGCGGGGCTTCCTGATCTTACGGCTGTCTATGTCTTTGGCAGCCAGGCGACGGGGGAGGCGCATGCTGACAGCGACCTCGACCTGGCCGTACTGTCAGCTGGCCCCGTAGACCCGCTGTTGTTGTGGCAGGTAGCTGGGGAGCTCGCTGACATTGTGAAAGTGCCTGTCGATTTGCTGGACCTGCGGGCAGCCTCCACGGTCATGCAATATCAGGTCATCACAACCGGGCGTCAGCTTTGGAAGAAGGATAGCGAGGCAGGTATCTTCGAAAGCTACATCCTCAGTGAAAAAACTGCTCTGGACACCGCAAGGGCAGGGCTTTTGGCCGATATTCAAAAGGAAGGGAAAGTGCATGGTCGATGATGTGCTCATCAACAAAGCCTCGAGCATCGAGCGTTGTGTCGCTCGTGCCCGCGAGGAGTATGAAAAGGACCCGGCCAGCTTTGCGACTGACTTCACCCGTCAGGATGCGGCGATTTTGAATATTCAACGTGCGTGCGAAGCAGCCTTGGATATGGGGCAGCATCTGATCCGTCGTGAGCGGTTGGGCGTTCCCCAGAGTGCGCGGGACGTGTTCGAATTACTGTCCCGAAGCGCGTGGGTCAGTTCGAGCCTGCTGACCAGCCTGAAGAACATGGTTGGCTTTCGCAATATTGCGGTGCACGAGTATCAAACCCTCCAATTGCCGATCACGGTGGCAATCATCACTCAGCACTTGGATGATTTTCTGGCATTCAGCGCCTTTATCCTTACCAAGGATGCGAGCCAGCCGGCGCCGCCGTAGACACTCCAGGCAACTGATGGCCATAAACTGAAAAAGCCTGCCGAGCTCGACGCTCAGCAGGCTTTTTAGTCATTGCAGTTCACTCAGGCCGGCTGAGCTGCCAGGCTGTTACTCACATTGCGCCCCAGCACCAGCACCGTCACAAACCCACAGCCCACCAGCGCGGTGGCCAGGCTCAACAGTACCGAGCTGCCGAGTTGGTCGACGATGCGGCCGCCGAAGAACGAACCCAGTGCGATGATCACCTGGAACAGGGCGACGAACAGCGGCATGCCGCGCTCGACATCCTTGGGTGCCACGACAAACATCCAGATGCTGGCGCAGGCCGGGAAGGCTCCGAAGGCGAAGCCCCACAGTCCGATCAGCATCGCTGCGCCGGTCATGCCGGTGGCGAAGTAGGGGAACAGCGCGGTGCTGGTGCCGATCATCAGGGCCACCAGCAACAGGGTGTGGCGCACGCTGCGGTTGGCGGCGAAACCGGCAAAGATGTTGCCGAACACCCCGGCTACGCCAAACAGCAGCAACAGCGAACCAATGGTCGGGCCGTCGAAGCCGGAGCTGTATTTGAAGAACGGCGCCACATAGGTGTACGCGGCGAAGTGCGCCAGGCCGATCATCAATACGGCGATCAACCCCACCCGGGCGCGTGGGTTGATGAACAAGGCCGGCAGGTCACTGATCAGGATCGCCTTTTCCGGGTCGAGTCGCGGTAGCAGGAACACCTGTGCCAGCAGTACCGGCACGCCCACCAATGCAGTGACCAGGAAGGTCATGCGCCAGCCCATCAGGCCGCTGAGCCAGGTGCCCACCGGCACGCCCAGCACGGTCGCGAGAGTCACCCCCATCATGATGATCGAGGTGGCCTTGGCCACGTCCACCCCCCTGGGTGCCAGGCGGCCGCTCAGGGCGATTGCCGTCGCCCAGAAACCGCCGATGCTGATGCCCAGCAGCACGCGACCGAACAACAGCAGGCTGAAGTCGCTGGCAAAGGCCACCACGGTGTTGGCGATGATCATGATCAGCGTCAGGCCGATCAGCAGGTAGCGACGGTCCATGGCGCCAATGACCACCGAAAGAAACGGCGCAGCGAGCGCGGCCATGATGCCCGGCAGGGTCACCATCAGGCCGGCATGACCGGCACTGATGTTGAGGTCGCTGGCAACGTCGTTGAGCACGCCCACCGGCAGAAACTCGCTGGTCACCAGGGCGAAGGCCCCCACGGCGACCGAGAGAATCGCCAGCCACTGCTGTTTGACACTCTGTTGATTATGTTCGGGACGGCCACGAGGGGCCTGGCTGGCACTTGGCATGGTGTTGGGTTCCAAGGTGAATGTCGCTTGAAAAGCGATGGAGAGGAAATCAGGAGGCGATTATAGGAATCCATTTTTGAAAAAATGCAGGTGACCGTTTCGATAGTAATCATCAGTGCAATCGATGCGATGCTCTGGTGCAGCCGCTCTGAAGCGGTGCCGAGTCGTGCAGAAGGTGTGCCCAGGACGGGAATAAATCGATTCACCGGGGTGTTTTTCAGGAAGGGGTGTAGCGCACGATCCTCACTCCTATCATCTGAACCACGAGGTGCACACCATGAATAATCATAACGCAGCCTTCAAGGCCAACCCCTTGGTCTACATCAGGGACACCGCCATCAACAGTGTCTCTTTCTTCCAGAAGGATGCGCTGTCGGGTCAGAGAACCACTGTGCTGAACATGATGAAAATGGGCACTTTTGACTTCGTTGGAGGCAATGAAGCGGCGCAGGTGGTGTTAACGCCGGTGGGCAATGTCAGTCACGCTGACGTAGGCATCGGTGCTTACTGGTGTCCTTTCATCCAGGGCATGGGCATGCCCGGATTCGTCGATCTGCCGAAATACAACCCCGAATACCCTTTCATGTTCACCGCCGCCATGAATGGCTGCGCGCTGGTGGTGACGCCAACCCCGGGGGACAACTCCAAGATCCGGGTTTACCACAATCAACATCCCACCCAGGCGACGGTCAACCAGCACATCAGTAATCAGGGGCAGCCGATTCAATCAATGGTTGTGTTCGAAGATTACGGCAGGAACACCGGAACCTTGCCTGCGCCTAACGGGTTTAATTTTCTTTATTACAGAAACGGCGGCTGGAAGATTGTCACCCAGCCCCAAAAGCTCGATCTGGTCACAAGCGAGGTGACGTTGAACCGTGGGCTCGCCAGCCTGATGGTCGATGCCTGAGGTCCGATAAACGCTTGCGCAGGTTGCCGGAGCGGCTGTCAATCACTTCAGCCGCGGCAAAATACTTTCGATGAACACCGTCTCCGCCCGACTCATCTTTTGTTCCCGGTTCCACAGCAGGTGGATATCCACGTCCGCTATCCCTTCATCCGGCGGCAAACGCCAGAGCAGGCCGTTTTTCACATCCTCGTCCACCACATGAATGGGCAGGCAGCCGAGGCCAAATCCGGCAATCACCAGGCGCCGGACCTCTTCGAGGCTGGAGGATGACGCGACGATCCGTCCGCTGAACCCTTGTTGATCCCGGAAGATCGTCAGCGGCGAGAGCATCCCGCCGATCTGGTCGCTGGTGAAACTCACGAAGTTCTCCGACTGCAAATCCCTCTCGGCCAGGCCGCTGCGGCCAAACAGTGGGTGGTGCCGCCCGCAGAAAAATGCATAGCGCTGACGCAGGAACAGGTGCTGTTCCAGGCGTGGCTGTGGTCTGCGATTGAGGCTCAGGCCCAGGGTGGCGGTTTTTTCCAGGAGCGCGGCGACGATGTCCGAGCTGCGCATCACCTCGACTTCCAGGTCGACGCGCGGATGTTCACGGTGAAAGTTCGCCAGGCATTCATCGAAGATGTCCGAGTTGATCCGGCTGATCATCAACAAACGCACCTTACCGATCACTTCGTCACCGGGCTTCTGCAAGGCGTTGCTCATTTGGGAGACCTGGCCATACATCTCGCCGGCGATGGCAAAGATGTGTTCGCCGGCTTCGGTGAGCACAAAGCGTGGGCCACGGCGGGCGATCAGTTGGCAGTCGAGCTGTTCTTCCAGGCGCTTGAGCGCTTGGCTGATGGCGGGCTGGGTCAGGTGCAGGCGCGCGGCGGCGCGGCTGATGCTCAGTTCCTGGCCGATCACACGGAAGGTGCGCAGCAGGTTCCAATCCAGGCGATCGTTGAGCAGGGGGTGAATGTCGCGGCGGGGTTCGGCCATGGATAACCCAATAATAAGCAGGATTTATAATTTGAATAATAAATAGAAAATTGACTAATCATAGCCCCGGGCCGATAAATCACCCCTGACAAGCGCCACCAGAGCGCATGCGTTTGACCTTTCTCCTGCCAGAAAAATAACCAAAGGAGCCCGTCCCATGAAGCCTTCCGCTTCGCCCCAGCCACGCCGTGCTGCGGCCGCCGCCTTTATCGGCACCATGATCGAGTGGTACGACTTTTACATCTACGCCACCGCCGCCGCGCTGGTGTTCGGCCAACTGTTTTTCCCGTCCGAAGACAAATTGTTCAGCACCATGGCTGCCTTCGGCACCTTTGCCGTAGGGTTCTTCGCTCGGCCGTTGGGCGGCATTGTGTTCGGGCATATCGGCGACCGTATTGGTCGCAAGAAGTCCCTGGTAATCACCCTGGTCATGATGGGAGTGGTCACGGTGTGCATCGGCCTGTTGCCGACCTATGCGCAAATCGGCATGGCCGCGCCGGTGCTGTTGATCCTGCTGCGCGTGGTGCAAGGCATCGCGGTCGGCGGAGAGTGGGGTGGGGCGGTGTTGATGGCCGGTGAGCATGCGCCGAAGGGGCGTCGCAACTTCTTTGCCTCATTCGCCCAGTTGGGCAGCCCGGCGGGTTTGATCCTGTCGCTGCTGGCGTTCAGCGCGGTAACCCGTTTGCCCGAAGACGACTTGCTGTCGTGGGGCTGGCGCGTGCCGTTTCTTGCCAGCGCGCTGTTGTTGATCGTCGGCCTGGCGATTCGCCTGGGCGTGAATGAATCGCCGGAGTTCCTCGAAGACCAGGCCTTGGCGGAAAAAGCCCGTGCGATCAAGCAGGACCAGGCCCCGGTGATCGAAGTGCTGCGCAGCGCCTGGCGTCCACTGTTGCTGTGCATCGGCGCCAACACCCTGGGCATCGCCGGTGTGTATTTCACCAACACCTTCATGATTGCCTACAGTACCCAGCAACTGGGCCTGCCGCGTTCGCTGATTCTGGAGTGTCTGTTCTTCGTGGCCATTATCCAGTTCTGCGTCCAGCCCCTGGCGGCGTGGGTGGCGGAGAAGGTCGGCGCCACACGCTTTCTGTGCGCGATGACGGTGCTGGCCATGGCCTCGCCTTATCCGATGTTCGTGCTGGTCAGCAGCGGCCAGGCGCCCTTGATCATCCTCGGCATCGCCTTGGCGGTGGTGTGCATGGCGTCGTTTTACGCAGTGATCGCGGGCTTTGTCAGCGGGCTGTTTGAAACCCGCGTGCGTTACACCGCGATCTCCCTGGCCTATCAGGTGTGCGGTGCGCTGGCCGGTGGTCTGACGCCGTTGATCGGCACCTGGCTGGCCCATGAATATCAGGGCCAGTGGTGGCCAATGGCAGTGTTTTACAGCTTGATCGCGACGGTCTCGCTGGTGTGTGTACTGGCGCTGTCGCGCCGCCACGCCACTGCCCATCGTCACGAAATGGCCCACAGTGTTTGAAGGAGAGTGAGTGATGTTGAAGATCAATGGCGAGCGCCTGTGGGCGAGCCTGATGGCCATGGCCGAGATCGGTGCCACAGCGCGCGGCGGCAGTTGCCGCCTGGCGTTGAGCGCGCAAGACCAGGCCGGACGCGAACTGTTCAGCCACTGGTGTAACACCGCCGGGCTGACCCTGAGCGTGGACGCCATCGGCAACCTGTTTGCCCGCCGGGCCGGCACCGAGCCTGATGCAGCCCCTGTGATGATGGGCAGCCACCTCGACACCCAGCCCGAAGGCGGGCGTTTCGACGGTGTCTACGGTGTGCTGGCCGGTCTGGAGGTGATCCGCAGCCTCAATGATCACGGGATCCGCACGCGAAAGCCGCTGGAAATAGCGGTCTGGACCAACGAAGAAGGTGCTCGTTTTACTCCGGCCATGCTCGGTTCGGCGGTATTCACCGGCACCCTGGCTCTGGACAAGGCGCTGGCCACGGTGGACGTCGACGGCATCAGCGTTGGCCAGGCGTTGCAGGCCACGGGCTACAACGGTTCACGCCCATTGGGTGGTACGGTGGATGCTTACTTCGAAGCCCATATCGAACAGGGTCCGATCCTGGAAGACAACGCCAAGAGCATCGGCGTGGTCACCGGTGGCCAGGCGATTCGCTGGCTCGACGTGCGGGTCGACGGCATGGCGGCCCATGCTGGCACCACACCGATGCCGCTGCGCAAGGATGCCTTGTACGGCGCCGCGCAGATGATCCAGGCGGTGGAACAGCTGGCGACGGATTTTGCCCCGGAGGGCCTGACCACCGTGGGCGAGTTGAGCATCGCCAAATCCTCGCGCAACACCATTCCCGGATTGCTGAGTTTCACGATCGATCTGCGCCACCATCGCGACGCTGAGATCGACGCCATGGAGCAACAGGTACGCCAGCGGTTGCAGGCTATCGCCGAACACCGTGGCCTGAGCGTGACAGTTAGCCCGCACTGGATCAGCCCGGCTACACCCTTCGACGCCGAATGTGTTGCCTGTGTGCAGGACGCGGTGGATACGCTGGGCTACAGCCAGCAACGCATCGTCAGCGGTGCCGGCCACGATGCGATTCACCTGGCCCGCTATTGCCCCACCGCGATGGTCTTCATTCCGTGCGTGGGCGGCTTGAGTCACAACGAAGCCGAAGATGTATTGCCCGAGGACGTACGCCAGGGCACCGATGTGTTGCTCAACGCGGTATTGAAGCGCGCCGGTCAGGTTCAGTAAGGAGAGTGTCATGCGTACGTTTTTCCACCCCGAACAACTGCTGCATCATCCGCGCAGCTATTACTCCCGTGGCCAGATGCGCACGCCCCAGGAAGTCCCCGAGCGTGCCCGCAACCTCTTGCAGGCTGCGCAAACCTTGGGGTTCGAGATTCTTCAACCGCTGGATCATGGCCTCGACCCGCTGTTGGCGGTACACGGTGCGGCCTATCTGACCTTCCTCCAGGAAGCGCACGCACGCTGGAAGGAAATCCCCGAAGACTGGGGCGATGAAGTCATGTCCAATATCTTCGTGCGCGAGCCCAATGCACTGCGCGGTATTCTCGCCCAAGCCGCGCGTTACCTGGCGGATGGCAGTTGTCCGGTCGGCGAACTGACCTGGCGCTCTGCCTATTGGTCGGCCCAGAGCGCCGTCGCCGCCGCCCGGGATATTCTCGATGGCGCACCGGCTGCCTATGCCCTGTGCCGCCCGCCGGGTCACCACGCTCGTTTCGATGCGGCAGGTGGTTTCTGCTACATCAACAACGCCGCCGTCGCGGCGCAGGTTCTACGCGAAGGTTTCCAGCGGGTGGCCGTGCTCGACACCGATATGCATCACGGCCAGGGTATCCAGGAAATTTTCTACGAGCGCGACGATGTGCTGTACGTGTCGATCCATGGCGACCCCACCAACTTCTACCCTGGCGTTGCCGGCTTTGCCGATGAGCGGGGAAGCGCCGCCGGTGAAGGCTTCAACCTGAACTTGCCGATGCCTCACGGTGCAAGCGAAGCGGTGTTCTTCGAACAACTGGAGCGCGCGTTGGCGGCGGTGAAGAATTTTTCGGCGCAGGTGCTGGTGTTGTCTTTGGGTTTCGATATCTATGAGCTGGATCCGCAAAGCAAGGTAGCGGTGACGCGCGAAGGGTTTGCTCGCCTGGGTGAGCGGATCCGCGAGCTTGGCTTGCCCTGTGTGATCGTACAGGAGGGCGGTTATCACCTCGAAACGCTGGACAGCAACGCCCAAGCGTTTTTCAGCCACCCGCAGGCGTGGGTCAAATAAGGCTGCTCGGCGCAACTTGACGGTACGTGAACTTGTAAAAGCCTGCTGGTCCGGATGTTCGGCAGGCTTTTACACTGTGGATGACACGCTCCTCAGGTCACCACCTGTACCTTGTCGGCCTGCAGGCCTTTTTGGCCCTGCACCGCTTCAAACGTGACCTTCTGTCCTTCTTTCAATGTCTTGAACCCACTGCCTTCGATCGCCCTGAAATGGACGAACAGGTCAGCCCCATTCTCCGGTGTGATGAAGCCGTAGCCCTTCTCGTCGTTGAACCACTTCACCGTGCCGTTTTGTCTCTCGCTCATTCTTCGTATCCTCGAAACCTTTGTATCCCGCTGCACGCCGACGAATTGCCGGATGCGGTCACTTTAATGAAAGTCTCGAAGCTTCGACTCGTCAACGCGTCGGGAGACCAGCGGTAGGCCGGCATTCATCAGGGCTGTTCCGAGGGACGCAGTTCCAGCACTCGGTCCCGGCCGCCTTCGGCCAACAGGTAGCTCCCCCGGCCCGTGGGGACAATCGACTGTGGCGCTTTGAGGAACGAAAGAATTGTCTGTTGGTGCCCCTGTTTATCGATGAGCAGCAAGCGCGCGCGGTGTGTGGCATCTTCGTTGACCCATAAGCCACGTTCATCGCACATCAGAAGCGTCGGCTGATTCAACCCGCTCAGCACCACAGGATCGTGACCGTCGTCGGTGAGTTCGCGCACCACGCCTTTTTTCTTCTCGGTGTAGAGCATGCGGCCATCCGTGCAGCGCACGATGGACTCGCCTTCCTCCAGGCGGTCGCGCAGCACGCTCAGGGACTGGTCACTCCAGCGATAACGCAGGATCCGGCCTTCATCCCGGCGGTCTTCGATGGCGTACAGATCATCGCCTTCATCCCACAGGCCCTGCACGTTTTCGCCGCGAAACAGCTCAGTGACCTTGCCGTCCTTGAGAAAGCTGACGGGTGCTCCACCAGACTCCTGGCTGAATACCCAACCGCCCCGGGTCGCGAACATGCCATCGGGCTTGGACAGGTTGCCCACCACCACTTCGCGCGTGCCGTCGAGGCGCAGGCGCACGATGCTGCCTTTGGCGTCATCGAGTTCCTGGCTGACCATCAATGAGCCATCCGGCAACGGCATCAGCGAGGCGACCTTGGGCACGTCGCGATGCACCACCTGCACACTCCAGCCGGCGGCAGCGCTGACCGGGTAGAAGCTCTGCCAGGCGAAAAAGCCGAGGCAGGCGATGCACAGCAGGCTGACGCCCCACAGTGCTCGCTTCAGCATGCGAAAGCCTTGCATTTTTCTGGTTGTTTTCGTCATTGATTACTCTGGTCCGGCTGTGGGGATGCAAGTGCGAAGCTAGCGCGCATCGTCGTGCAACGGTGTCGTGTAATCACGCCCGCCATGAAACACTCCCAGGATCGACACCGTCTGGGTGTGGGTGTCAACTCGGAACGCGATGACCGTGGCGTGTCGAAAATGAGTGACGCGCAGTCCGGGTAGCAGGTCATCGCGACAGGTGCCGCGTAGAGGGAACAGGGAAAGGCTTTCGCAGTAGTCGATGAGGTGGTCGATAAAGCGCGTCGCTACGTGAGGGGAACCGTTTTCGCTGATGTAGTCTTCAAGTGCATCAAGCTGTGCCAGGGCCTCGGGCGAAAAGATGACCGCGTAGCTCACGGCCTGGAAATGCCTTTTCGCTTACGTTTGGCCATCATGTGTTCGCGTACCTGTTCGGTGGTGAGTGCCCGAGCGGGGTTAGCCTCAAGGGCGACTGCGGAGGGGATCACCTCGTCGTGCAGCCATTGCTCCATGGCGCGATCACGGGCCAGCAACACCCGTAGGCCATCGCGTATGACTTCACTTTCGCTGGCGTATTCGCCGGCAGCGACCCTGGCCTTGACCATGGCAGCCATTTCCACAGGCAGGGTAATGCTCATTTGTTGGGTTGAGCGCATCGAGAGGTCCGCCGAGAGTGGGTAGGATTCAATCCTACTCGACCACTGGCGTGATGCAAGGAGCAACTGGTCGATACCGATGTCCGGTGTTTCGTCGTCAGCCCAAAAAGGGCTTGAGTGCTGGCAGGTTTCCATGGGCGGCAATGTCTCTGTGTGGTCGGGTGAAGCTGGAAGTATTGTTCCTTTCCAAAAAATGCGTAGCGCCGGCCAGCGAATAAGTCCCTGATAAGTATGACTTCATATGTGTAGCAGGGTCATTCGACACTACCGGCGCCGCCACGCATGGCGCCGGCCCGCACGCCATATGATAATGCCCATCCCCTCGACCAACCTGGCCATCGCCGTGATCATCAACTTCGACCTCAACGACCTCCAGGCTTTTCGCGCCGTGGTAGACAAGGGCAGTTTTCGCGGCGCCGCCGAAGCCATCCGGATTTCGCAGCCGGCCCTCAGCCGGCGTATCGAAAAGCTTGAGTCCGCCCTCGATGTGAAGTTGTTCGAGCGCACCACGCGGCGGGTCAGCCTGACCATGGTGGGCCGCGCCTTCCTGCCGCAGGTCGAGCGCATGCTCGATGACCTGGATGTCGCGCTGATGGGCATCAGCAACGTCGCCTCGACGCGCATGGGCAATGTCACCATCGCCTGCGTGCCGTCCACGGCGTATTACTTCATGCCCCACGTGATTTCCGAATTCCACAAGCTCTATCCGAAAATTCGCCTGCGGGTGTTGGACGCCAGCGCTGGCGAGGTGTGCAACGCGGTGGAGAGTGGCGAGGCCGATTTCGGCGTCAGCTTCAGCGGCAGCCTGGCCGATGAGGTGGAGTTCGAGTTGCTGTTGCAAGAGCGCTACGTGCTTGCCTGTCGCCGTGATCACCCGTTGGCCGAGCGTGAGAGCGTGAGCTGGGCCGAAGCCTACGAGCATGACTACATCACCGTGGACAAAACCTCAGGCAACCGCTTCCTGCTGGACCAGGCCCTGCGTGGCGTGCGGGTGAAAAAGCCGAGTATCTGCGAGACGCATCACGTGACCACCATGATCGGGCTGGTGGAGGCGGGGCTGGGCGTGGCGATGGTGCCGTCGATTGCCATGCCGGCGGGAGAGCACCCGATTCTGGTCAGCGTGCCGCTGGTGGAACCGCAGGTCATGCGCAATGTGGGCTTGATCAAACGCCGCGGGCGGACACTGCCGCCGGCGGCGCTGGAGTTGGAACGATTGGTGCGGGAAATGCCGTTCCGGTCAGCGTGAAACCGAATCCAGGCCGGTGGATTGCACCACGGGTTGCGCCTCGGGGGAGGCCAGGTAGTGCAGCAGCGCCCTGGCCTGTTCCGGGTGTTCGGCATTCACCGGAATACCTGCCGCAAAACGCGTTACCGATTGCACGTCCTCGGGAATCTTGCCCACATAGGTCACGCCCGGCACCGGCAGCAATTCCGCCACCTGTTGCAAGCCCACTTCGTAATCCCCCTTGGCGACCTGTTCGGCCACCGGGAGGCGTTCGATCATGGTGCCCTTGGCGGGCATGCCGAGTTTTTTGAACAGCTCTTTCTCGACATACACGCCGCTGGCGCTGTCGGAGTACGCCACGGACTTGGCCTGGCTCAGGACGGCCTTGAGTTCGGCGTCGGTGCCAATGGCCGGCTTGGCGGCGCCTTGCTTGACCGCCAGGCCGATGCGCGAATCCGCCAGTTCCACGCGGGACGCCTTGTCGACCTTGCCCTGCTTGATCAAGTCATCCAGGGCATAGCCGACCATGATCACCACATCGGCGTGCTCGCCCCGGGCGAGACGGTTGGGAATCGCTTCCGGCGCCTTGCCCATCGACGGGCCGAGGATCGTGTCCAGCGTGTCGCCACTCTGTTTGGCGTATTGCGGGCCCAGCAGCTTGTAGGCAGCGGTGAAGCCGCCCGAGGTCATCACCTTGAGTTGCTCGGCCTGGGCCGTCAGCGCCAGGGCGCCGAGGGCCAGGGCCGTCAGGGCCTTGAGCAGAGGTTTCATCACGCGGCCCCCTGCATTGCCTGCCCGCGGTTGCTGGCGCGGCGGTACAGCGCAAGGGTCGCGCACAGCGCGCAGGCGGCGGCGAACATCATCCAGTAGGCCGGCGAGGCCTTGTCTTCGGTCACGTGGATGAACCAGGTGGAGATGGCCGGGGTGAAGCCGCCGAAGATTGCGGTCGCCAGGCTGTAGGCCAGCGAGAAACCCGCCACGCGCACTTCCACCGGCATGATTTCGGTGAGGGCCGGAATCATTGCGCCGTTGTACATGCCGTACAGGAACGAGAACCACAGCAGGGTTTCCAGCATGTGGCCGAAGCTCGGCGCATTCACCACGTACGACAGCGCCGGGTAAGCGGTGATGACCGTCAGAGCAGTCATCACCAGCAACACCGGCTTGCGGCCAAAGCGGTCACTCAGGGTGCCGCCGATCGGCAGCCAGACGAAGTTCGACAGGGCCACCAGCAAGGTCACCAGCAGGGCGTCGGAGGTGCTCAATTGCAGCACGGTCTTGCCAAAGGTGGGTGCGTACACGGTGATCAGGTAGAACGCGGTGGTGGTCATGGCCACCATCAACATGCCGCCGATCACCACGCCCCAGTTCTTGGCCAGGGTGGCCAGCACTTCACGCATGGTCGGGCGATGCTTGCGGCTGGCGAACTCTTCGGTTTCCTGCAGGTTGCGACGCAGGATGAAAATGAACGGGATGATCACGCAGCCAATGGCGAACGGAATGCGCCAGCCCCAATCGGCTACCACCGCCGGTGCCATCCATACGTTCAGGCCGTAACCCAGTGCGGCGGCCACCACGATGGAAATCTGTTGGCTGCCCGATTGCCAGGCGGTGTAGAAGCCTTTGCGACCCGGAGTGGCCATTTCAGCCAGGTAGACCGAGACGCCGCCCAGTTCCGCACCGGCCGAGAACCCTTGCAAAAGGCGACCCAGCAGCACCAGCAGCGGCGCCCACAGGCCGATGGTCTGATAACCGGGAACCAACACGATCAACAGCGTACCGCTGGCCATGATCGACAGGGTCACGATCAACCCTTTGCGACGACCGACGTCATCGATATAGGCGCCCAGAATAATCGCGCCCAGTGGGCGCATCAGGAAGCCTGCACCGAACACGGCGAAGGTCATCATTAATGACGCAAACTCATTGGCGGCAGGAAAGAACGCGGCAGCGATGTAGGTGGCGTAGAAACCGAACAGAAAGAAGTCGAACTGTTCGAGGAAATTGCCCGAAGTAACGCGGAATACCGCACCAACTTTCGAGCGGGCAGAGTCGGGCCGGGAAGGGCTAGTCATGGTTTTGTGTCTCCAGCGTTCTTTTTGAAGTGCTTGTTTCGCTTAAGACCTTCGATAGTGGCTGACACATTTAGAAATGTTAAGTGAGTTATTTGGAAGTATTGATGCGTACAGGCTATCAATCGTTCAGGCCGTCCAAAATACAGGCCCTGTTCTATGCTTGAACCTGTGACCCATTCTTACGGACAGGAGGTGGCAATGGCTGATGAACGCAAGCGCGAGGGCGAGCGGGAGCGTGAGCAACCCCGGCATCGTCATGAAGAGGAAAAACCGCAGACCTGGAAGCATCCGGACGACGGCACGGAGCTCTCCGAGCGGGACCAGGAACGCCCGCTGAAGCCATGAATGTTTCAGGAGACTAATAACGAAACAGGAAAGCCCGACGCTAACACCAGAAAGGCCACCACTGCCGCCAGGCACAACCCGACGAACACCCGCAACAACGTGCGGGCGGTGGGGTGGGCGACAAACCGGATAACCCAGAGACAGAACCCCGCCACGAGAGTGGCCAGGGCGAGAATGACCAGCACGGTGGTGTTCCTGCGACCTTCGAGAGCTGATTTATAGTCCCAAAGCCGCGCGATGAACAGTGCGCACATAGACGCGGTCTCACCGGCTTTCTAAACTGCGGCTTGTTCTTGGGGAAGGGGCAGGCGCCGATGAATCGCAACGAATTACGCAAGGCCGACATCAACCTGATGGTGGTCTTCGAAGCACTGATGCTCGAACGCAACGTCACGCGGGTCGCGGAAAAACTGTTCCTCGGCCAACCCACCATCAGCTCGGCCCTCAACCGCTTGCGTACCCTGTTCAACGACCCCCTGTTCATCCGCGTCGGCCATCGCATGGAGCCTACCGCGCGGGCCGAAGAGATTATCCAGCACCTGTCGCCCGCCCTGGATTCGCTGTCCTCGGCCTTGAGCCTGACCCACGATTTCGACCCGTCCATCAGCACCATGACCTTCCGCATCGGCCTGTCCGACGATGTCGAGTTCGGCCTGCTGCCGCCCTTGTTGCGCAGCTTGCGCCGGGAAGCGCCGCAAGTGGTGTTCGTGGTACAGCATGTGGATTACTGGCGCATCCCCGACCTGCTTGCTTCCGGTGATATCACCGTGGGTATCACCCAGACCCGCGGCCTGCCGGCCAATGCCAAGCGCAAGTTGCTGCGCCATATCCATCCGCGAATCCTGCGGGCCGATGCCTCGGACACCCCGTTGACCCTGGATGAATATTGCTCGCGGCCCCATGTGCTGGTGTCCCACACCGCCAACGTGGCCGGGTTTGCCGATGAGTGGCTGGCGGAAATCGGTCGCAAGCGCCATGTGGTGCTGTCGGTGCCGCAATACAGCGCTTTGCCGGCGTTGCTGGCCGGTACCGACCTGATCGCCAGCCTGCCGGACTACACCGCCGAAGCCATGGCACTGTCGGGCAGCCTGTTCTGTGAGCCGTTCCCCTTCCAGACGCCGACCCTGGACCTGTCCATGGTCTGGCTCAGCCATGTGGACACCGACCCCGCCGAACGCTGGGTGCGTTCGCGGCTGGAGGCGTTCATGAGTGATCGCGACTTGGCGAACAAGGTCTGAGGTTTCTTTCCGTGGTATATGTACGCGCTTTCCCACGTAAGCCTCGGAGAATCCCATGCCGCACCTGCACCTGGAATACACCGCCAACCTGACGCAACTGGACACCGACAAGGCCCTGTTGCGTTTGAACCACGCGCTGGTGGCGTCTGGTCAGTTCGGCGCCGAGTTCGATATCAAGAGCCGTTCGGTGAAGGTCGAAAGCTTTCGCGTGGGCACGGGCCTGAACCTCCGTGGGTTCGTTGCGGTTCGCCTGGCCTTGCTCAGTGGACGCTCGCCGCAGGTCAAGAAACAACTGTCGGAAAGCCTGCTGGCCGTGTTGCAGGACCTGGGCCCGTGGCCGGAGGGCATGCAAGTCCAATTGAGCGTGGAACTGCTGGACATCGACCGTGATTCCTACAGCAAGGTCGCCGTCGGCTAAGGGCTACAACAACCCCTGATCGGCACACACCTTCACCACTTGTTCGCGAAACCAGGCGTTGGCGCTGTCCTGCCCGCTGGATTCATTCCACTGCATATCCAGGGTGAAGCCCGGCAGCCCATTGGGCGCCTCGCAATGGCCGAACACCGGCTCCGGCGCCAGCAACCTCTGCACGCGGCGGGGCAGGGTGACGATAAAGTCGGTGCCGGTAATCATCTTCAGCGCCGCACTGTAGCTGTTGGCGCGGGCGATGATCTGGCGCTTGTGCGCCTGGCGCGCCAGCCAGCCGTCGATCATGTTGGTGTCGGATGTCCACGGCGTGGGGAACACATGGCGCCGTTCCACGAAGGATTGCAGGCTGAACGCCGACTCCCGGGGCGCTGCGCGCTTATCGAACACGCACACCAGATCATCCTCCAGCAGCATCCGGGTCTTGAAGTCTTTATGGGCGCGGTGAAAGTGCGGGCCGAAGCAGATCACCAGGTCGAGGCGGCCTTCGCGCAAGTCGTCGGCGGGGATGTCGGTTTCCAGCTTTTGCACATTGATGATTACCGGCAGGTCGTCGCGGTCAAAGTTCTTCAGCAGGCGTGGCAGGATCAACTGCTCGAAGTATTCCGGCGCGCACACATTGAAGGTCACCGCCGTGCGGGTCGGGTCGAACGCCGGGCCACCGGCATGGCACAGGTTGATGCTTTCGAGGATCTTCTGCACGTGGCCATACATGGTGGTGGCCTTGTCGGTCGGCCGCATGCCCGCCCGGGTATTGATAAACAGCTCATCTTCAAAACTGGTGCGCAGCTTCTTGAGGCTGTAGCTCACGGTGGACTGGCTGACAAACAGCGTTTCAGACACGTCGGTAACGCTGCTCTGGTCGTAGACGGCGATAAACACCATCAAGTCCTGCATATCCAGCTTTCTGAGCAAGTTACTGTTTAGCATCGGTTCCGTCCGTCAACGCTTTGTACCGAACTCAGTACAAGCCAGCGCAAAAGCTTAACGGAACGGGCGTGCCAATAGAAAGCGCCGTAGGGCGTTTCTATGTGTGACGTGGGACAAATAATGTTTGCAACACGACGTCAGCGGATGTGCCGTGGGTAATGCGCTGGATTGAAGCGCGTGACGATCAACAGCATCACGACGATCACCGCCGTCAGCGACCACCAGGCGCCTTCGAAACTGCCGGAGCGGTCGCGAATCATCCCCGCGATCAACGGCGAAAGGCCCGCAATCAGGTAGCCGATGCCTTGCACGAAAGCGGTGAGACCACCGGCACGACGCGGGTTGTCCAGATGATCGAGCGACAGGATCAGGCTCATCGGGAACAACCCGCCAATACCCAGGCCCAGCAGGCACGTCCACACCAGGCTCAGGTGCAAGGGGCTCATGATCAGCCCGCAAAACCCGAGGATGATCAGCACTAGCAGTACCGCCACCACTCCGCGTTTATCCCGGCGGCGGTTGGCAAGGGCCGGTGTGACCAGGCCGGACACCACCTCCATGGCCGTCAGAAAACCCAGCAACAGGCCGGCCTGTTGCTCGCTGTAGCCGTGCTCTACGTAGTACGGCGCCAGCCACGCCAGCACGCAGGTGTAGGACGCCGTACCCAGGCCAAAGAAGATCGCCAGCAACCAGGCGCGGGCGTTGCCGAAAAAGCTTTCCTGAGGGCCGGATTCAGCCTGAGGCAGGGGCGGCAAAGCCGAACGTTGTGCCAGCCAGAACACCAGGGCCAGCACTGCCAGCACCGTCCAGATGGCCAGGCCGATGCGCCAGCTGCCGGTCTGCGCCTGCACGAACGGGGCAAACCCGGCGGCCAGCGCCGCGCCGCCCATGATTGCGGTGACGTACAAGCCCATGAACAGTGAAACGTTGTCGCTGAACCGCGACTTGATCAGCGCCGGCATCAACGCCTGGATCAGCGCGATGCCCACCCCGGCGGCGATGGCGCTGACGATCAGCTCCAGCGCCGACCCCAGGAACAGCCGTGACAGCGTGGCCACACCGATCACCAGCAGTGACGCGACAATGCTGCGATGCTCGCCCAAGCGCTTGGCCAGGCCCATGCCGAAAAACATCGCCAGGCCCATGGCCATGACCGGCAGCATGGTCAGCAGGGCGGCGCTGCTGAAACTCAACGGCACATCGCCACGAATCGATGACAACAACGGACCGACGGCGGCCATCGACGGGCGCAGATTGAGTGCGACCAGCACGACGCTGATCATCAGCCAAACGGCGGTGACGGGTTTTGCGTGAACGTTTTCCATGGGCGGGCCTTGAAGGATCAAGGGCGAATCAGGCCACGCCGGGGGAAGGGGGGCAAACGAGAAAATCGCAGGGGCTATCTAAAAATTGCAGCGGCTCATGTTCCCGGTGACAAGCCCGCTCACCACAATGGATCCATGTACCTCACCAGGCCCGCTCACCTCAATAAAAGCCCGATCGCCACAATCACAATCCTCGCTGCCAATGCGCGCGCATCAGACCGCCCGCACCACGTGCTTGATTTCCTGAAACGCCGCCAGCCCCCACGGCCCCAGTTCACGGCCAATGCTGCTCTGCTTGTAACCGCCCCACGCGGTCTGCGGGAAGATCACTTGCGGTGCATTGATCCACACCAACCCGGCCTGCAGGGCGTTGGCCACACGTTCGCTGGTTTGCGCATGGCGGCTGACCACGCTGGCCACCAGGCCGAAGTCGCTGTCGTTGGCCAGGGCGATGGCCTCTTCCTCCGTGGCAAAACGGCGGACGCACAGCACCGGGCCGAAGATTTCTTCGTTCCACAGTGCGCTGTCCAGCGGCACATCGATAAATACCGTCGGGCGGATGAAAAAGCCTTTCTCCAGCTCCGCCGGGCGCTCCCCGCCGCACAACAGGCGTGCGCCATCAGCGATGCCACGCTGGATATGCCCGAGCACGCGCTCATACTGCGCGCGGTTGATCAATGCGCCCATTTCGACGTCATCAGCAAACGGCTCAGCGACGCGAATGCCTTCAGCCCGCGCCTGCAAACGCTCAAGAAATTCATCCGCCAGGCTGTCAGCCACCAGCACACGACTGGTGGCCGAACAGATTTGCCCGGCGTTGAAAAAACCGCCGCCACAGGCCAGTTCAACGGCCAGGTCGAGGTCGGCATCGGCCAGTACCAGCAAAGAGGACTTGCCACCCAATTCCAGGCTCACACCCTTGACGGTTTCGGCGGCGCGCTGCATCACTTGCACACCCACTGCATTGCTGCCGGTGAACGAAATCTTCGCCACGCGAGGGTCCGCCGCCAACGGGGCGCCCACCGCCAGGCCCGTGCCGCAGACCAGGTTGAACACGCCCGCCGGCAGCCCGGCTGCGTTGATGATGTGCGCCAATTGCAACTCTGCCAGCGGCGTCACCTCCGATGGCTTGAGCACCACGCAGCAGCCGGCGGCCAATGCCGGGGCGAGCTTCCAGGCGGTGGTCACCATCGGGAAATTCCACGGCACGATCAGCCCCACCACGCCGCAGGGTTCGCGGCGCAGGCGCGCACTGAATGCGTCGCTGGGCAAGGCCACTGCAGCGTCCTGGCCGTCGTCCATGGCCTCGGCGACACCGGCGTAATAGTCGAACGTGGCGATCACGTCATCCACATCGATACCCGCTTCGAACAACGGCTTGCCGTTGTTGCTCGCCTGCACGTGCATCAGCTGTTCGCGTTGCTCACGCACGCCTTGGGCGATCTTGCGCAGCAGCGCGCCACGATCACGGCCGGTGCTTTTCGACCAGTCGATAAATGCCGCGCTGGCGGCGTCGACTGCCTGGGTCACGGCGTTCGCATCGCCGACGCTGACCTGGGCCAGCGGGGCCTCGGTGGCCGGGTTGATCACGTCCAGTACGGCATGGCCCACGCGCCACTCGCCGCCGATGTACACACCGTTCAACACCGCGTTCATACCGCCACCTCCTTCATCCAATGTCCCTGGTTGATTTCAATCAGCGTCGGCCCCTGGCGATCAGCCGCGGCGCGCAGGGCGCTGCGCAGTTGCGCGAGGCCCTGGATGCTTTCGGCGGCGCAGCCCAGGGCCTTGGCCGCACCGATGAAGTCCGGCGTGTAGATGTCTACACCCACCGGCTCGATGGCGCGGTTGACCATGTATTTCTTGATCTCTTCATACCCGTGGTTATTCCACAGCAGCACGATCACCGGGGTTCGCGCCTCCACGGCGCTGGCCAGTTCCGGCAGGGTGAATTGCAAGCCGCCATCGCCGATCAGGCAGACCACCGCTTGCCCGTCGCCACGCCCCAGCCAGGCGCCGATGGCGGCAGGCAACGCGTAGCCCAGGGTGCCGTAGCCAGTGGAGGAGTTGAACCAGCGACGCGGGTGGTCGAGGTTCAACGTGAGGTTGCCGCTGTAAACCGGCTGGGTGGAGTCACCCACCAGCACGGCGTTGGGCAGTTCCTGCAGGACGGTATGAAGGAACAGGGTTTGCGCACGGGTGGCGGCGTCCCATGACGGGTCCAGTTCGGCCCACAGCCGCGCCACACGCTGGACACCCCAGTCGGCGTTGCGTGGTGCCAGTGGCTTGTTGCCCAGCTCGGTCAGCAAGGCTGCGCTTGCGATCTGCGCATCGGCGACCAGGGCGATATGCGGTGCGTAGTTGCGCACGGTCTGGTCCGGGTCGATATCGATGCGCAGCAGCGCGCCGGGAATCTCGAAACCGCCGGCGAACGTCACGTCGTAGTCGGTTTCCGCCAGTTCGGTGCCGATGGCCAGCACCACATCCGCTTCGGCCACCAGCGCGCGGGTGGCGACCAGGGTCTGGGTCGATCCGATCAACAGCGGGTGCGCGGCGGGCAGCATGCCCTTGGCGTTGATGGTCAGCGCCACCGGCGCGCCGAGGGTTTCGGCCAGGCGGGTCAGCTCGGGCGCGGCATCGATGGCGCCACCGCCGGCCAGGATCAGCGGGCGTCTGGCCGCCGCGAGCAACTGGCCCATCTGCTTGACCGCCGCGGGCGCCGCCCCGGCGCGCGCCACGCTGACCGGCTCGCTGCCGAGCAGGGCGTCGGCGTTTTCCACCAGTACATCCAGCGGGATCTCGATATGCACCGGGCGCGGCCGCCCGGCCTGGAACAAGGCAAACGCCCGTGCCAGCACGCCGGGCAGTTCTGCGGCTGACATCAAGGTGTGCGAGAACGCGGCCACGCCGGCCATCATCGCGCCCTGGTTCGGCAGTTCGTGCAGCTTGCCGCGCCCACCGCCCAACTGGCTGCGTGACTGCACGCTGGAGATCACCAGCATCGGGATCGAATCGGCATAGGCCTGGCCCATGGCGGTGGTGATGTTGGTCATGCCAGGGCCGGTGATGATGAAACACACCCCGGGTTTGCCGCTGGTGCGCGCGTAGCCGTCGGCCATGAAGCCGGCGCCCTGTTCGTGACGCGGGGTGACATGACGGATGCTGGAACGGGCCAGGCCACGATACAGTTCCACGGTGTGTACGCCGGGGATGCCAAACACCTGGTCCACGCCGTAGCCTTCCAGCAGGTTGACCAACACTTCGCCGCAGGTCGCCATAAAGGTCGCTCTTGTTATGGGTTCGAGGCGGTATTGGACCGGCTGCCCCGTAGCGGCAACAATCGATAAAAAGTCATACTAGCCATGTCCTCACGTCATGGCTTAGCCCGATGAAACGCCTGCCTCCCTTGCCTGCGCTGCATACTTTCTGGGTCACGGCCCAGTGCTGCAACTTCACCCATGCCGCCGAGCGCCTGCATATCACCCAGGGTGCCGTGAGCCGGCAGATTGCCGGGCTGGAAAGCCATTTGGGCTACGCCTTGTTCCAGCGTCAGGCACGTGGCTTGAGCCTGACCGAAGAGGGGCGCGAATGGTCTTTGCGTGCGCAACAGGTATTTGGCCTGATCGGTGATGCGGTGGAGCAGATCGGCAGCCGTCGCGCCACCTTGCAGCTCAAGGCCTCCACCTGCGTGATGCGCTGGCTGTTGCCGCGCCTGATGCAGTGGCAGAAGGAGCGCCCGGATGTGCCGGTCGAGCTGACCACCACGGTGGCCTACACGGTGGACTTTCGTCGCGAGCAATTCGACGCGGCGGTGATCTATGCGCCCATCGCCGAGCAATCGGCCGAGGCGCGGCACTTGTTCGATGAACAACTGACCCCGGTTTGCGCGCCGGCGCTGCTGGGCGCCCTGCACACACCTGCGGACCTGCAGCAACAGGTATTGCTGCACCCCACGCGCGACGAGCGAGACTGGGCGCTATGGCTGGCGGCGGCGAACACGCGCTTGAGCAACCTGGCCCAGGGGCATCATTTCGAGACGCTCGACCTGGCGATGACCGTGGCGTCCCAAGGCTCCGGCGTGGCGATGGGCGACAGTGCACTGATCGGCGAGGACGTGAAGGCCGGGCGCCTGGTGATGCCGTTTGAACTGCGGGTGCCGACGGGGATGGGTTATTACCTGGTGTATCCGCCGGGCTCCAAGCCTTCGGCGGGGCTGGAAGCGTTGATGGCGTGGTTGGTCGACCAGGCGCAACAGTCGTAACATCCGAGGTCAAATGTGTGGGGCTGGCCTGCGAAGGCGGCACAGCTGAAAGAGATGTCGCCTGACCCACCGCTTTCGCAGCCTCGCCGTGGCTCGACAACTCCCACAGGGGATTCTGCCAATAGCGCCATCGCGCCAGGCACTTTCTTGCCAACAATAGAGATCAGATGTGGGAGCTGGCTTGCCTGCGAAAGCAATGTGTCAGTTATCGATGTGCTGACTGACTCACTACATTCGCGAGCAAGCTCGCTCCCACCGGCTTCATCGCAATGTGTCAGTAACCGACGGTGAAACGCTGGCGCGAATGCTTCGGTGCTTCCACTTCATCGATCAACGCAATCGCGTAGTCGGCAAAGCTGATCCAGCTGCGACCTTCACCGCTTACCAGCAAATCATCCTGGCCCAGGCGGAATGTGCCGGTGCGCGCAGTTTCGGTGAATTCCGCCGACGGTGAGAGGAAGCTCCAGTCCAGCTCTTTTTGTTCACGCAGCACCGCGAGAAACGCCGCTCCCGCACTGGCTTCGGCCCGGTATTCCTCGGGGAAGCCTTCGCTGTCGATCACACGACCGCCGCCCGGCAACAGCAGCGAACCGGCACCGCCCACCACCAGCAGGCGTTTCACGCCGGCTTTTTTCACCGGGCCGATCACGGACTCGGGCGGCACGGTCGCAAAGTGCGCGGCGCTGATCACCACGTCGCTGCCGCTGATCGCCTGTTGCAGCTCGCCGGCATTCAAGGCGTCGGCTTGCTTGACGGTAACGCCCGGCTTTGCCGCGATGGACTCGACGTGACGTGCGATAGCCACCACGCTGTGCCCGCGGCGCAGTGCTTCTTCCAGCAGTTCGCGACCGGCACGGCCTGTCGCCCCAATGATTGCAATCTTGCTCATGACGTTCTCCAGTACGGTTAAGGTGTAAGACGTTTCACCACTTCATTTCGCCCTTGGCGACTTTGGCGCTCAGCTCCAGCGAGCTTTCGTCGGCCAGGTTCGGGTAACGCTTGTTCATCGCCGCGATGAGCGCGGTGGCGTCCTTGGCCTTGGCGGTTTCGGTGTCGAAGGCCTTGATGTAGTCGGCGGTGAAACCGACTGAGGTTGGCGACGGCGTGCCCAGGAAGTGCCCCGGGATCACTGTGCGCGGGTTCAGTTGCCGGATGCGCGCCAGGATATCCAGCCAGTCTGTGTGGGACTGTGCGCTTTGGGTGTCGGCCATCCACACGTGGATGCCCTGGGCGACCACTACGCCACCGACCACGGCCTTGATCGACGGGATCCATACGAAGCTGCGGTCCGGCTGCGCGCCGTCCAGGCCGATCACCTCCAGCGTCTGGCCTTCAAGGTTCAGGCTGTGGCCTTCCAGCACGTGGGGCACGAGGGTTTTCGCCGGTTTGTCGGCGCCCATTTTCGGGCCCCAGAACTCCAGCTTGGCGGCCACGGTGGCATTGATGTGATCGACCACCGGCTTGGGCGCCAGCACCTTGGCCTCGGGAAAGGCTGCGGTCAGGGTGTCGAGGCCGAAGTAGTAGTCCGGGTCGCCATGGCTGATATAGATGGTGGTCAGGTGCTTACCGCTGGCGCGGATTTTCTGCACCACTTGCTCGGCCTGGCTTTTGCCGAATTGCGCGTCCACCAGGATCGCGTCCCTGGCGCCGCTGACCAGCACCGAAGTGACCGGGAAGATCGCGGCTTCGCCAGGGTTGTAGACGTCGAGGGTCAGGTCCGCCGCGGCGGCATGGGCGGCGAACGCCAGGGCGGCGGTGGCCAGGGTCAAGCGTTTGAAGGTGGACAACATCGGGCAGCTCCAGCCATCGGTTCAAAGGATGGACAGAGCTTAGTTGCACCAAACCCAACTAAAAATGCGATGCTGGAACATAGTTTGTTTCTAAAATCGGGCAAATCATGGACCGTCTTCAAGCAATGCGCGTGTTTGTCACGGTGGTGGACCTGGGTAGCCAGTCCGCCGCCGCCGACCATCTGGACCTGTCGCGTCCGGTGGTTTCACGCTACCTGGCCGAGTTGGAAGACTGGGTTGGCGCGCGCCTGCTGCACCGTACTACGCGCAAGCTGAGCCTCACGGCGGCGGGCAGCGAAACCTTGCCGCGTTGCCGGCAACTGCTGGAGCTGTGCAGTGACATGCAGGCCGCCGTCAGCGAACCCGATGAAGCGCCTCGGGGCCTGCTGCGCCTGAGCGTCAGTACCTCGTTCGGCCAGGCCCAGTTGGCCGGCGCCATTGCCGACTACGTCAAGCGTTATCCGCTGGTGACCGTCGACCTGCAAATGCTCGACCGCACCGTCAACCTGGTGGATGAGCGTATCGACCTGGCCATCCGCACCAGCACCGAGCTGGACCCCAATCTGATCGCTCGGCGCCTGACGGTCTGCCGTTCCGTGGTATGTGCCTCGCCGGCGTATCTGCGGGAACATCCGGCGCCACAGAGCGTACAAGACCTGACGCAGCACAACTGCCTGACCCATTCCTATTTCGGCCGCAGCCTGTGGCATTTCGAGGAGGGCGGTGAGCCGGTGTCGGTGCCGGTGCTCGGCACGATCACGGCCAATGAGGCCAGCACCCTGTTGCACGTGACCCTGGCCGGGGCAGGGGTGGCGATGCTGCCCAGTTACCAGGCGGGAGATTACATTCGTCGCGGCGAACTGGTGCGCCTGTTGCCCGAGGCCGAACCCCGGCAGATGAACATCTATGCGGTGTATGCATCGCGCAAACACATGCCCCAGGCCCTGCGCAGCCTGCTGGATTTTTTGGTGCTGCGCTTTCCCGAGGAGCCGGCGTGGGATATCGGTCTCTGAGCCGACATAAACTGATTGAATGTCGTCCAATAATGGCAACTCGCCCTGGCTGGCCTATGCTTTAAACAGCACCGTGTAGATCCGCTCAGAGGTCTTCGCCATGGGCATCAAAACCAGAAAGTACCTGATGATTTTCACCCTCTGCGCCTTGGCCAGTGCGCTGTATGGCACTGCGGCCTACCGCGTGGAGCAGACCCGCATGCAGCCGACCTTTGCGATCAGCTGTCATCAGGATCACTGCGTTCCGCACACCGGCAGTTTCAGCGCGCTCAGGTAGTCGCCTGTTCCGCTTTCAACTGTTCGCGAAAGGCTTTGGGTGAGAACCCGACGCGTCGGCGGAACAGCCGCGAGAAGTTGGTCGGGTCGGAAAACCCCAGCACTTCCGACATCTCGTTGATGGTCATGCTGGTGTAGGTCAGCAGGCGCTTGGCTTCCAGCAATTGGCGGTCATGCATGATCTGCAACGCGGGCTGCCCGCCCAACTCCCGACACGTACCGTTCAGGTGGGACACCGAGATCCCCAGTTTATGGGCCAGGTCTTCGATCTTCGGGTGCTCGCGATAATGCTGTTCGACCAACTGAGTGAAGCGCTTGAAATACTCGCGCCCACGCGGCGCGCGCGGGTGTCGGCGCTGGATGGCCTGGCGGCTGATCCATACCAGCAGCACGCTGACCAGGGCGTGCATCATCATGTCTCGCGCCGGTTGTTCATCGGCGTATTCGGCCTGCAAACGGGCGAACTGGCTGTTGAGGTAGTCACTGTCCTTGCCCGCCGGGTAGCTGCCCAGCGCTTGCAGGCCGTCCACCGTGGTGCCCAACTGCGCCTGCAAATGGCTGACCAGCGGCGCGGACAACGTCACCACATAGCCTTCGACGTCTTCGGAAAAACGAAAGCCGTGCACGCACAACGGCGGCAGGACTTGCAGCGAGGCTTCGTTCAGGGTGGTGCGCTGGCCTTCGATTTCCAGCTGGGCCTGACCCTTGTGCACGTACAGTAACTGGCACAGATCCGCGTGCCGGTGGGGCTGGATTTCCCACTGGTATTCCCGGCTGCGTCGGGAAATGGTTTCGCAGTGCAACAAATCCGGGGTGGGCCATTGCTGGTTTTCCCCGTACAGCTTGAAGACCGGAATCGCGGAACTGGCAGTTTTGGTCATGGTTTCAATCCGATACTCAGGATAGTGGTTCGGTAATCGCCCCGATTGGCGAAAAGCGCAGGCTTTGTCTCAGTTTTCACCTTCTTATGCCGGCCACTCAAGTGAAAAATGCCAGCAACCAGATCAATGACAACTCTTTCACCCAATCCGTTCGGTGAAGCTTGCGGGCCATAAAAATAATGAAAACGCTGAAAACCCAAGTCGCCATCATTGGCGCCGGTCCTTCCGGACTGCTGCTCGGTCAGTTGTTGCACAACGCCGGTATCCAGACGCTGATCCTCGAACGCCAGAGCGCCGACCATGTGCAGGGCCGTATCCGTGCCGGTGTGCTGGAACAGGGCATGGTCGACCTGCTGCGCGAGGCCGGCGTCAGCCAGCGCATGGACACCGAAGGGCTGGTGCACCACGGCTTCGAGCTGGCGTTGAATGGCCAGCGCATCCACATCGACCTCAAAGGCCTGACCGGCGGCCAGTCCGTCATGATTTACGGCCAGACCGAAGTCACCCGCGACCTGATGGCCGCCCGCGCCGCTGCTGGCGCCACCACGTTTTATCAAGCGTCCAGGGTGCAGCCCCATGATCTGAAGAGCGATCAGCCTTGGCTGACCTTCGAACACCAGGGCGAAGCGTTCCGCCTGGAGTGCGATTACATCGCCGGGTGCGACGGCTTTCACGGCGTGGCGCGTCAGTCGATTCCAAGCGAAGCGCTGCAAGTATTCGAACGGGTCTACCCCTTTGGCTGGCTCGGTCTGCTCGCGGACACGCCGCCGGTGCACGACGAGCTGGTATACGCGCGGCACCCGCGCGGGTTTGCCCTCTGCAGCATGCGTTCGCCGACCCGCAGCCGCTATTACCTGCAAGTGCCGGTCGAAGAAGCGCTGGATGAGTGGACCGACCAGCGTTTCTGGGACGAACTGAAAACCCGCCTGCCCGAGGAACTGGCTGCCGGGCTGGTCACCGGGCCGTCAATCGAAAAAAGCATCGCGCCCCTGCGCAGCTTCGTGGTGGAACCGATGCAGTACGGGCGTCTGTTCCTGCTGGGGGATGCCGCGCATATCGTGCCGCCCACCGGGGCCAAGGGCCTGAACCTGGCGGCAAGTGATGTGAGTACGCTGTACCGGATCCTGCTCAAGGTGTATGGCGAGGGGCGGGTGGAGCTGTTGGAAAAATACTCGTCGATCTGCCTGCGACGCGTGTGGAAGGCCGAACGGTTTTCCTGGTGGATGACCTCGATGCTGCATCGCTTTCCTGAGGCGGATGGTTTTAGCCAGCGGATTGCCGAGAGCGAGCTGGATTACTTCGTCCACTCGCAGGCGGGTCGCAAAACCATTGCAGAAAATTACGTCGGGCTTCCTTACGAGGCTATCGAGTAGCCAGCTATCGAGTAAGATAGCGAGCATTCCCGCGGGCCTTTCCTTTCCCGCGGGCTCTGCTCGAAGGTTCTGCCGTGACCAACCTCAATCAGCCTGCCCAGCCTCTTCCCGCCGTACGCAGCGTGCTTGCTGCCCTGATGATGGCCATTTTCCTGGGGGCCCTGGACCAGACCATCGTCGCCGTGTCCATGCCGGCCATCTCCGCGCAATTCCATGACGTCAACCTGCTGGCCTGGGTGATCTCCGGCTATATGGTGGCGATGACGGTGGCGGTGCCGATCTACGGCAAGCTCGGCGACCTGTACGGACGGCGCCCGATGATGCTCATCGGCCTGGGCGTGTTCACCCTGGCGTCGCTGTTCTGCGGCCTGGCGCAAAGCATGGAACAACTGGTACTGGCGCGGGTCCTCCAGGGCATCGGGGCCGGCGGCATGGTCTCGGTGAGCCAGGCGATCATCGGCGACATCATCCCGCCCCGCGAGCGCGGGCGTTACCAGGGCTATTTCAGCAGCATGTACGCGGTGGCGAGCGTGGCCGGGCCGGTACTGGGCGGTTATATGACCGAATACCTGTCCTGGCGCTGGGTGTTCCTGATCAACCTGCCGCTGGGCGCCGGTGCCTGGTATGTGGCCCATCGCACCCTGGTGGGGCTGCCGATGCCGCAACGCAAGCCGATCATCGATTACCTCGGTACGGTGCTGATGATCATCGGTTTGACTGCGTTGCTGCTGGGCATTACCGAAATTGGCCAGGGCCATGCCTGGCGCGATGATGAGGTGCTGGGTTTGCTGGCGTGTGCGCTGGTGGCCCTGAGTGTGTTTGTGTGGCACGAACGTCGTGCCCGCGAGCCGTTGCTGCCGATGCACCTGTTCGCCAACCGCAGTGCGGTGTTGTGCTGGTGCACGATTTTCTTCACCAGCTTCCAGGCGATTTCCCTGACCGTGCTGATGCCCCTGCGCTTTCAGACCGTGACCGGGGCGGGGGCCGACAGCGCCGCCTTGCACCTGTTGCCTTTGGCGATGGGCCTGCCGATCGGCGCGTATACCGCCGGGCGCCTGACCTCCGTGACCGGGCGTTATAAACCGATGATTCTCGGCGGCGCGCTGTTGAGCCCGCTGGCGATTGTCGGCATGGCCTTCAGTGCTCCGCAGGACGTGTGGCTGACCGGCGTGTTCATGCTGTTGTGCGGGATCGCCGCCGGCATGCAGTTTCCGACCTCGCTGGTGGGTTCGCAGAATTCGGTGGAGCAACGTGATATCGGTGTGGCCACCAGCACCACCAACCTGTTCAGGTCGTTGGGCGGGGCAGTGGGGGTGGCGTGCATGTCGGCGTTGTTGCTGGCGCTGTTGCAGGACTCCAGTTTTGCCCACCTGGCCGGGGATTCGCTTATGGTCGAGGGCGGCTCTGGCAATGTGCTGCTCGATGGCCTCAACGCTGCACCGGGACCGGCCCGGGATGCCCTGCGGGGGGAGTTGGCGGTGACGTTTCGGCATTTGTTGTGGGTGAGTGCGGGGGTGTCTTTACTGGGGTTGGCGGCGGCGGTTGCCATGCCCAATCGGGTGTTGCGGGGGCGTGAGGATAAGGTGCGCTGAGTGGGGGCATATCCGTTATTTGGGTGATGGCGGCTTATGGTTCCGCTCTTACAGCGGGTCACTTTTGGAAAAGAGCCCCAAAAGTAACCAAAGGGCTCTTGCCCCAACACTCGGCACCTCGCCTGGGCTCGGTGTACCCGTAATCCGACGGAAATTCGGGGGGCCGCCGCCACGCGCCATCCATGGCGCGGGGCGGCTAAACCGGCGTCCTGCCGGTTTACCCCCCAAATTCCCGTCAGATTCCGGCCAGCGTGTTTGATGGGGCGCTTCAGATCAAAAGCAAGATCAAAAGCCAGAGCCAGAGCGGATTTGATTTGATTGTTCCCACGCGCCGCGTGGGAATGCCGCCCTGGACGCTCCGCGTCCGCTTTTTAAGTCGTGACGCGGAGTTTCACAGGATGCGTTTCCACGCAGAGCGTGGGAACGATCGGTCATCTGCCTGATAGAGGAGATCTAAATTGTGGGAGCTAGACCGGCTTCCAGAAACCGGTCGGCTACCAGGCCGCCGCGCTTTTGCTTTTGATCTTGCTTTTGATCTGAGGCGCCCCGTCAAACACGCTGGCCGAACGCAGGCTTGAATCCGTGGGCAACCCGGCAGGACGCCGGGTTAGCCGTCCTGGGCCAAGGATGGCCCATGACGGCGGCCCACGGATTCAAGCCGGAGTGAGGGCACACCGAGCCACAGCGAGGTGCCGAGTGTTGGGGCAAGAGCCCTTTGGTTACTTTGGGCTGGGCCGGCATTCCGGCTTTTCCAAAGTGACCCGCTGTAAGAGCGGAACCCTAAGCAGCCGTTACCTAAATAACGGATATACACCCCACCTCATCCTACCCCCCAGAAAAAACCTCAGGGACTGTAATACCCCACCGCCACCATCCAATCCCCAGCCTTGCGCAAATAAGCGTGCTTGTTCTCGACCTTCCCGGTCACCGGGTTTTTCCAGCGGTACTTGTATTCCCCCTGATCCTGCTCGGCCATGATCTTGAGCATCGGCTCACCCACCGGCTTGCCGTCAGGGTCCTTGATCCTGGCAAAATCAGTGTTCACCAAGCGCAAATTGGTCCCATGCGCCACGTAGCGCCCCGTTTTCAGGTCCACCACGAACACATACAGATCATCCTGCAGAAACCCGCCCTGCAATGAGTTGATCGCCTTCAGCGTGCCGGCTTCATCCTTGAGCAATGCATTCACCGCCTTGTTGCGCAAGGCGCGCGCCTGTTCGGGCGTGGCCCGTGGCAGGTAGTAGCCTACCGCGAGGATGCGCTTGCCGACCCGTTGGTAAAACACATGCTTGTGTTCGACCTTGCCATCGTTCCAGTTCTGCCAACGGTAGTCGGCCTGCTGGATGCCCTGGCCCTCGGGTACCTTGAGCGCGTCCTTGAACGACTGGCGCAAGTCCGGGCCCAGCACTTCGTTGATATTGCGACCGATCAGGGCCGAGGAGGGCCCGCCACTGGCCAGCAGTACGCCTTGGGTATCGACGACGAACACGTAGCGGTCGGCGTCGACGAACTTGCCCTGGCGGCTGAACGCGGCAAAGGCCTTGTCGCCATTGCTCTGGTAATACGCCAGGGCTTTTTCCAGCAATGCCTTGGCGGCCTGGGCTTCCTCATCCTGAGTGGTTGCGGCATGCACTTGGCTGAAACACAACAGCAGCAGCCAGGTGATCCGGAGCATTCCCTTCATGTTCCGTCCCTCGTTCTTATTGATGTGACAACAGCGTAGACGCCCTCGGCTCAGGGCGCCGCCAGCCACTGGTTGACGATGCCGTCGTACACCCCGGTGGCCACGCTCAGGTGCAACCACTGGTCGACGTAGCTTTTCCAGGCCACGTCGTCGCGGGGCAGCAGGAAGGCTTTTTCGCTGTACTGCATTTGCCGTTCAGGGTTGACCGCGCACAGTCCGGGCTTGAGCTTCTGCTGGTAACGCGCCTCGCTGGCGTCGGTGATCATCACGTCGGCCTTGCCGGCCAGCAGTTCATCGAAAATGGTCACATTGTCGTGCAGGCGAATCTGCGCCTGGCCCAAGTGGGCCCGGGCAAACACTTCGTTGGTGCCGCCCGCCGGCTCGATGACCCGCACCTGGGGCTGGTTGATCTGCTCCACGCTCTGGTAACGCTGCACGTCGGCGCAGCGCACCAGCGGGATCTTGCCGTCGACTCCCAGGGGCTGGCTGAAGAATGCCTTCTTCTGACGCTCCAGCGACACCGAAATCCCGCCCACGGCGATGTCGCAGTGTTGCGCGAGGAAGTCCGGCATAAGGGTTTTCCAGGTGGTGGGCACCCAGTTGATCGTCGCGTTGAGGCTTTTGGCCAGGGACTCGGCCATAGCAATGTCGATGCCTTCATAGCGGCCATCGGCGCGCAGCGAGGTGTAGGGCTTGTAGTCGCCGGTGGTGCACACGGTGAGAGTGCCGCGCTGGAGCACGTCGTCGAGACGCGATGGCGTATTGTCGGCCAGGGCCGAGGCGGCCACGCTTGCCAGTACACACAGGGCCAGAAGAGCTTTCATGCGGTCGAGTCCTTGGGAGGCATGATCGAGGGCGATCATTATTGATAGCGGCGGGCAGGGTGGCAAGGCACGGGAATGTTTAGTCAAACCGCAACCAAACTCCGTCAACCCTGAATTTACCCACCTATCCAGGCGTGTGACGCTGCAAGGCATCTCCCTCACTGTGATCCCCATGGACGGCTACCCCGACACTCACCCCGCGACACTGCCGTCCGCGCTTGCGTTCTGGGCGTTGTTCCACTGCCGCCACGCCCGCCCGCCAGATACCCCATTCCTGCGTTGATCTGCCCTTTGGAAGGTGTGCACCCGTGCGCCTGCCCGAACCTAACGTATGAGAATGCCCATGAGTGTTTTTGCCTGCCTGCACGAAGCCCGATCCTTCCTTGAACAACATCCTGACATCGAGATGTTCGAGCTGTTTATCCTCGACAACAATGGCGTGCCGCGGGGCAAGCTGCTGCACCGTGATGAGCTGTTGGCGGTATACGAAAGCGGGCGCCCGTTGCCCAGCACCATTCTGGGCCTGACCCTTAATGGCGATGACGTGGAAAACTCCGGGCTGGTGTGGGACGTCGGCGATATCGACTGCCGCGCCTACCCGATCAGCGGCAGTTTGCAGCGCATGCCCTGGCGCCTGATGCCGACGGCGGCGGTGCAGGTCAGCATGCACCCCACCGAGGGTTTGCCCGCCACCGTGGCCGACCCGCGTCATTTGCTGGCCAAGGTGATCGACGGCCTTAAAGCCGACGGTTATTACCCGGTAATGGCGGCGGAGCTGGAGTTCTACCTGCTCGATCAGAAGCCCGACAGCAACGGTCGTCCGCAACCGGCGCTGGACAAGGACGGCGGTCGGCCCCGTTCGACCCAGGTCTATGGCTTGCGCGAGCTGGAACAGATCGAGCCGTTTCTGGCTGACCTCTACAGTGCCTGCAAACTACAAGGCATCCCGGCGCGCACGGCGATTTCCGAATACGCGCCCGGCCAGGTGGAAATCACCCTGGAGCACCGCTTCGACGCCTTGCAGGCCATGGACGAGGCCGTGCGCTACAAGCGTCTGGTCAAGGGTGTAGCGCACAAGCACGGGATGACGGCCTGCTTCATGGCCAAGCCGTTCGATGACCTGGCCGGTACCGGCATGCACATGCATGTCAGCCTGGCGGATGCCGACGGCAACAACCTGTTCGCCAGCGAAGCGGCCGACGGCACTCCGCTGCTGCGGCACGCCGTGGGCGGCATGCTCAGCACCTTGCTCGATTCGCTGCTGATGTTCTGCCCCAACGCCAACTCCTACCGACGTTTCCAGAGCAACAGCTATGCGCCGCTGGCCGCCACCTGGGGGGTGGACAACCGCACCGTCAGCCTGCGCGTGCCCGGCGGGCCGGCCAACTCGCGCCACATCGAACACCGCATCTGCGGCGCCGACGCCAACCCGTACCTGGCCGCGGCGGCGATCCTCGCCGGTATTCACCGGGGCATCCGCGAACAGCGCGACCCCGGTGCGCCGGTCGAAGGCAACGGCTACGCCCAGGCCAAGGAACTGCTGCCCACCGACTGGCTGACCACCCTGCGCGCACTGGAAGGTTCGAGTTGGGCAAGAGAGGCCTTTGGCAGCGAGTTTCTCGGCGTATACTTGGCGGTCAAACGCGCCGAATACCGCCAGTTCATGGGCGAAGTGGGCGAGCAGGATTGGCGCTGGTACCTGCATCAGGCCTGATGCAGGCCGGCGGCTTCAGGCTTCGACCTTTTTTTCACGTGGCGCTGGTTAAGCTGCGGCTCAAGGTCGAATTATTTTCATGAGCCCGTGATGTCGCCACAACCTCCATCCCCCATCGAGATCGAATACGCCGAGCGTTGCGACCGCGAGCACGCCAAGGTCTGCGGTGATACGCGCCCGCCCGGCCTGCGGCGGCGTCTGGCGTCGTGGCGCGACGAGTGGTTGGTGCGCCAGGCGTTGAAAGTGGCGGGCGAACCGGGGCTGATCCTCGACCTGGCCTGTGGCTCGGGGCGCTTTTGGCCGGTACTGGCCGAACACGTCAACCGGGTGATCCTGGCTTCGGACAACTCCCAGGCCATGCTCGACCACGCCCGCACCCATCACCCGGCGGCGCTGCTCAAGCGGGTCAGGACGTTCCAGGGATCGGCATTTTCCATCGGCCTCTCGGCCAACGCGGTGGACTGTATTTTCTGCCTGGAGCTGTTTCGTCATGTGCCCGGCAGCGAGGGGCGCCTGGCGCTGTTGCGCGAGTTTCACCGGGTGAGCCGGGATACGGTGATTGTGTCGGTGAACTCGCGCACGTCCGTGGAGGGCGAGTTCCGCCAGGCGGGCTTCAACGTCATGAGCCAGCAGGAGTTCATACCGGGCACCGCGTTGTGGCGGGTCTACGTTCTGCGTAAGACAGGCTAAGTTCTTTTTGTACGACTATTCTTTATTTTCTGTCTGAGTTTTCATGGCTGCGTGTGCACCGCGGGTGCTCGAAAGTCCCTTTCGCGATATATACTGCGCGCCATTCTTCAAGGGAGAGCCGTGTGGCCATCGATATTCACTGGATCTGCGACAACGATAGCCTCGGCCAGCACTGCGCCGAATGGCAGCAGTTGCCATTCGTCGCCCTCGACACCGAATTCATGCGGGTCGACACTTTTTATCCCATTGCCGGGCTGATCCAGATCGGTGATGGCGTCCGCGCTTACCTGATCGACCCCCTGACCATCGACAACTGGCAACCGTTGGCCGCGCTGCTGGAGAACCCGGCGGTGATCAAGGTGCTGCACGCCTGCAGCGAAGACCTCGAAGTGCTGTTGCGCCTGACCGGCAGCCTGCCGGTGCCGCTGTTCGACACGCAACTGGCCGCGGCTTACCTGAACCTCGGGTTTTCCATGGGCTATTCGCGACTGGTGCAAGCCGTACTGGATATCGAGCTGCCCAAGGGCGAGACCCGTTCGGACTGGTTGCAGCGGCCATTGTCCGAGACCCAGGTGAGCTACGCCGCCGAAGACGCGGTGCACCTGGCCGAGGTCTACACCCGGCTGCGCCCGCAGTTGTCCGAAGACAAATACGCCTGGGTGCTGGAGGACGGTGCCGAGCTGGTGGCCAACCTGCGCCGCGAGACCGACCCGTACGAGGTGTACCGCGACGCCAAGCTGGCGTGGAAACTGTCTCGGGCCCAACTCGCCGTGCTGCGGGAGCTCTGTGCCTGGCGCGAGCAGCAAGCCCGTGCCCGCGACCTGCCGCGCAACCGCATCATTCGCGAACACTCCCTGTGGCCCCTGGCCAAATCCCAGCCGGACAACCTCACGGCCCTGGGCAAGATCGAAGACATGCACCCGCGCACCGTGCGTCAGGACGGCCAGTTCCTGCTGGACCTGATCCAGCGTGCCGGCAGCGTGCCCGTGGACCAATGGCCGCCCGCCGTGGCTGAGCCACTGCCGGTGGACGCCGCCGCGCTGATCAAGCAATTGCGCGCCTTGGGCCAGGCTGAGGCCGAGCGCCTGGAAATGGCGCCGGAACTGATGCTGCGCAAGAAAACCCTCGAAGCCCTGGTCAAAAGTGGCTACCCCGATGGACCTTACCAACTGCCCGATTCGCTGCGTGGCTGGCGCCGCGAGTTGATGGGCCAGGCGCTGCTCGACAGCCTGGCCACTGCCGGAGAACAGCCTTGAAACGTATTTGCTCCATTTACCGCAGCCCCAAACGCGCCGGCATGTACCTGTACGTCCTGAAAAGCGACGCCCTGGAGCGTGTGCCCGAAGGCCTGGTCGCCGTGTTCGGCAAGCCGGTGCATGCGTTCGATCTGGTGCTGACGCCCGAGCGCAAGCTGCAACAGGAAGACATCACGCAGGTGCTGGAAAACCTCGACAAGCAGGGTTATCACCTGCAAATGCCGCCCGCCGAGGACGAGTACATCGAACACTTGCCCGAGGAATTGCTACGGCGCAACGACCCGGTGTGAAGGACCGGTGCCCTGTTCAGGGCACATTCATCCATGGACTCGTATCATCGGGCGCTGGCCGCAGGGAGGCAGTGAACTGCCCCGGCGGTCGCCTGCATTGTTTTTGAAAGGTTTTAAGCATGCGTGTTCTGATTGCTGAACAGGATCACCCTCTCTATGCCCAACTGCTGGGCGAGTTGGCACCGGAACTTGAGGTGCTGACCAGCGGCGACTCGGCCGAGCTGTCGCGCCTGGCCGCCGATTGCCCGGTATGGCTGGGCCAACCGGACCTGCTGGCGACCCTGCTGCGCCAGGGTCATCAACCTCAATGGCTGCAATCGACCTGGGCCGGCATCACACCGCTGCTGGCCGAGGGCTTGCGCCGCGACTATCGCCTGACCCGCGCGGTTGGCATCTACGGTCAGGTCATGGCCGAATTCGTGCTCACCTATATGCTCGGCCACGAACGCGAAGTACTCGCGCGGCTGGTCAGCCAGGTCGAGCGCAAATGGGACAACCGCATGGGCCAGAGCCTGGCGGGGCGCAAGGTCTTGATCGTGGGCACTGGCGATATCGGCCAGGGCGTCGCCGAGTTTCTGGTGCCGTTTGGCGTGAAGCTGTACGGCATCGCCAGCGTCGCGCGGGAGCAGGCGCCTTTCATCGAAGTGGCCGGGCTCGACCAGTTGAGCCGTCTGGTGGGCGAGGTGGACTACGTCATCAACCTGCTGCCCAACACGCCCAATACCCACGACCTGTACGACGCGGCGCTGTTCAAGCAATTCAAGCCGACCGGTCTGTTCATCAACGTCGGGCGCGGCGTGTCGGTGGTCGACGCCGACCTGGTGGCGGCCTTGAAAGACGGGCACCTGGCCGGTGCGGTGATCGATGTGTGCCGCCAGGAACCCTTGCCGCAACGGCACCCGTTCTGGACGGCGTGGGGCCTGCTGTTGACCGGGCACAGCTCTGCGCCGACGTCGCCGCCAATGATGGTGGCGCTGTTCCTGGAGAATCTGCGGGCGTACCAGGCCAATACCGCGTTGCGCGGTGAGGTCGATTTCGAACGCGGTTACTGACTGCCCAGCTCATAGACACACCACCTGACAACCAGGCTGGAACCACCTCACCGGGTATTCACACCCAGTGACCGCCGCAGGTGCTGAAAGGCGCCTTCGGTCGGATGATTCCCCACGCGATGGACAGGTACCTTTATGACTGGCATCACTTCCGTCTTTTCCCCTTCTCCAACCTCCACGTTATCCGCAGCCTCCGGCGTGGCTCCCGAAAACGATGAGTCACTTGACCCGCTCACCGGTTTTGATCTGACTCACGCCCGGTTTCGCGGCAAACCCGCGTCTGCCGTCATCGACGGGCTGACTCGTCACCTCATCGACACCGGCCAAGCCACCCCGTCCACCGCCAATCTGGCGGCCAGCCGGTTGCTGGCCAGGACCGCACCGGCGTTTTTGCTCAGGGATATTCCTCCGAGTATCACCTTTGGCAGTATCGGCTGGGTGCAACTGGCGATCGCCACGGCCAGGGTCGAGGCCGATGCGCCCGGCAGTTCGTCGACGATGAGTTATGCCGAAGTCATGGCCGCGGCCCAAGGAAAGGGCAGCACGGCTGACGTTCAGCTCGCCCAGCGTGCAGCGCTGGCACAGTGGGGCGTGCTCAACGGTTGGCTGAAAACCACCGATGGCCCGCCGGGCGAAGCCGAGATGGACCATGTGCGTAACCTCTACAACGACCAGGTGCGCGCATTGACCGCAGCCGGCGATGGATTGGATGTGCAGTTGCCCAGTCGGCGGGATATGGCGCTGACCATGCTTCAGCAAGCATTTCCTGCGATGGAACCCCGCCTGTTCGAAGCCAAGGCCTTGCAGAAAGTCTGGCTGAACCCCGGGCGACCCGGGGTGTTCCCGGGTCTGTATTCCATGCTGGATATTGTGATGGACGGTGCCGCTCTGAAAAACCTGGAACACTGGGTTTCCAGGGATACGCGGATCCCGGCGAAACAATTCTGCACGCTCTATGAGGCCGGCAAACTCAACGCGGCAGCAGAGTTCAAAGCGGCGTACGACCAGGCGATCACGTCGCTGGAAAAAGGCCACGCGGGGTTGGCCAAGTACCTCATCTCCACCTTGGCGCCCGAGGACAGGGCTGACTTCGAGTTCGGCGAACTCGAGTTTTTCCACACCAACGACTACACGATCGCCCTCGACTTCTTCACCCCGCCAGCCTTGCGCGCCCGGGGCGAAACCTTGCGTATCAAGACCACGCGGGGTGGCAAGGTCAACGTCTACGAACTCGACACTCGCAGTGGCACGCTCAAGAAACAGAACTTTCTGATCTCCAGGTATACGCCGCCCTATACCCAAAAGAACCTGGAGTCGCGCAACGCCAATATCCTGAGCAGAACGGTGCTGATCGATCCGCTCAAGGATGAGCAACCGAGCCAGAATCAGGAGCGGCTGCAACCCAAGGGGGCGTTGCCAGGGGATCTGAGCGGGCGTATCGACTACATCGGGAAGGTGTTCGCCAAGTCCCTGGACCTACGCAACGACGATTTGCTTGCGCAAGCCCGAGGGGCGAGCGGCTTCGATGATGACCGCGCGACCGACAAGGCCATCGGCGAGTTTTTCCTGAATCTGATTCCGCTGCGTTCGGCCATCGTCAACTTTTCCGAAGGCCGTTACGCCGAGGGCGCGTTTGACCTGGCGCTGGACGTGGTGGGCCTGGTCACGTTCGGTGCAGGCAAGGCGGCGCAGGCGGGTCGGGCGTTTTCCAAGGGGGTCGGCAGTCTCGGAGGACTGGCCCGTGTGGCCCGGTTTGTGGGGGCCAGTACCATTGAGGCGTTCAACCCGTTGAGCGGTCTGGGAGATACGCTGGCGAGCGGCGTAAGCCTGTTGCACAAGAGCGTGCGCAAGGGGCTGTCAGCAGGTCTGGACAATGCCGTGCATGGCGCCTACAAGGTCAGCGAATCGAACATCTCCGGGCTTACCCGCAACAGTCAGGGTATCTATCTCTCGGCGGATGGGCAGGTGTCCCACATTCGCAACACCGACAGCACTGGCCGCAGCGCGGTGTATGAGGTTCGGCAGGTCTCCCGTACCGAGGACGGGGCGGTGCAGGCACGGGTTTATCACAACAATCGGCAGACTGAATTGCTGGTGCAGCATGTGCAGGGCGATCAATGGCAGCGGGTGGTGGCACGGGGTGGCAACCCTCCGTCGGTGCTGGCGGACCTGGGCGAGAAAATCGGCGGCGGCGCCGAGGGGACGATCTACGCCAGCCTGGATGGGAAGAGCGTCTACAAAGATTTCGGGACCAAGGCCGCGACCTCCGTGCCCGATTACGTCACCTCGGAAACCCGCTGCCTGAACCTCTATTACGGCGAAGGCTTTGCTGAAGCGATCGTCGAAGAGGGGCGCGCCTATATCAGGATGAAACGGCTGGACGGCGTCAGCCTGGAGAGCGTGTCCGAGCGCAGTTTGCCGTCAGAGGTGCAAATCCTGCTGGATGAGGCACTGGCGGGCATGGAGGCGAAAGGGATCTATCACAGCGACATGCACCTGAATAACTTCCTCTATTCGGCCAGGGATAAAAAAGTCTACCCGGTGGATATCCAGGCCATGGACCCCGAGGTCCTGGCAGGTGACCCGTTTCTGCGGCAGATGGCAGTGGGTGACTATCAGCGCAGCAAGGCGCGCTTGCAGGCTGAAGTCAGGGCGCTGATCGTTCGTCAGTGATGCAGTGGAAGCTGCACCCTGCCGGGTGCAGCTTGAGGGCGTTACAGGCTGAAATCACCTTCCGACACCAACTCGCTCAACGGACGACGCGGGCTTGGCGCCTCGCGGCCCTGCAGGTATTCGGGCAGGGTCGATTTGTCGCCCAGCTTGCCGATCGCGACGGCGGCGTGCAGTGCATAACCCTCCGGCACCTTCAGCTCTTTGCGGGTCAGTTCCTGATCGAAGCCGGCCATGCCGTGGGTATGCCAGCCGCTGAGGCTGGCTTGCAGCGCCAGGTGGCCCCAGGCCGAACCGGTGTCGAAGGTGTGCCACAGGGCCGGGGTTTCTTCGCTGGCGCCGGGGGCGGTGAAGTCGGTTTTTGACGCGATGATCACCAGGGCCGACGCATGCTGGGCCCAGCCTCGGTTGAACTCGTTCAGCAGACTCAGGAAGCGCTCCCAGTCCGGCGTGTCGCGGCGTGCGTAGAGAAAGCGCCACGGCTGCGAGTTATAGGCCGACGGTGCCCAGCGGGCGGCTTCGAAGAAACTCAGCAGGGTTTCCTTGGGGATGCTTTCACCGGTGAAGGCGCGGGGCGACCAGCGTTCGGTGAACTGGGTATGGATCGGGTAATCGGCAACGCGTGGGTTAGTGCTCATGGGCAGTTCCTGAGGGTCGATTCAGCCTTCAAAACTACTTGGCGCACACTAGACTGACAAGTGTTGTTACACCGCCAGTCGCAAGCGCTTGGCCCCGGACGGCTTGGGCACTAGACTGGCGGCCTTTTCACCTACCGATACTGATGTAGAGCCATGGCCGCCAAAGTCGAACCTTTCTGGATACGCAAAACCCTTGAACACCTCGACCAGGAGGAGTGGGAGTCGTTGTGCGACGGGTGTGGCCTGTGCTGCCTGCAAAAGCTGGAAGATGAAGACGACAACAGCGTTTATTACACGCGGATCGCCTGCAAGCTGCTCGACCTGAATACCTGCCAGTGCACCGACTATCCCAACCGCCGCGCCTCGGTGCCCGACTGCATCCAGCTCACCCCGGGCCAGGCCGACCAGTTCAAATGGCTGCCGCCCACCTGCGGTTACCGCCTGGTCAGCGAGCGCAAGGACCTGCCGTTGTGGCATCACCTGGTGTGTGGCGACCGCGACGCCGTGCACCACGAACGCATTTCCCAGTCCGGGCGCATGCTCAGCGAAGGCAGCGTGCCCGAGGACGACTGGGAGGACTACCTGATTTTCCGCGCGGGCTGAACAAGGAGTGTGTATGAGGGCGGGAGTCAAGCTGGCGGCGAGCCTGGTGTTGCTGGCCCTGAGCATGCCGGCGTGGTGCGCCAGGAAGGTCGACCTGGACTATCACGTCAAACTGTTGCCCCAGGGCGAGCAGGCCGAAGTGCGTGTGAGTCTGTCCCAGGGCTCGGCCGTGCGCAGCCTGGACTTCGACCTGGGGCACGATGGCGAGTACAGCGACTTCAAGGCCGATGGCCAATGGAAAGTCACTGGCACCCGTGGGCTCTGGCAGCCGGGTGCCGACAAGGCCAGCCTGACCTACCGTGTACGCCTCACCCAGGCGCGCAAGCCCGGCATTTATGAAGCACGAATGACCCCGGCCTGGGCACTGTTTCGCGGTGAAGACCTGGTACCGGCTGCGCGTCTGGACCAGCAGGATGGCGTCGAGTTGGTCGCGCGGCTGGTGTTCGAACTGCCGCCCGGCTGGAAAAGCGTCGAGACGGCCTGGCCGCGCATCGGCAACAAGAAGTTCCGTATCGACAACGTTTCACGCCTGTTCGACCGTCCCACCGGCTGGATGCTCGCCGGCAACCTCGGTAGCCGTCGCGTGCGCCTGGGCGAGACGGAAGTCACCGTGGCTTCGCCCAAGGGCCAGGCCATGCGCCGCATGGATGTACTGACGTTGCTGACGTTCGTCTGGCCCCAGGTGGAGGCCGCGTTCCCGCGCCATCCGGCCAAGCTGCTGGTGGTGGGCGCCAGCGACCCGATGCGCCGTGGCGCGTTTTCGTCGCGGGACTCGATCTACCTCAACAGCCGCACGCCTCTGATCAGTGAGAACGGCAGCAGCCCGTTGATTCGCGAAGTGGTGCAGGCCATCGGGCGATTCAATGACCACGACAGCAGCGACTGGATCAGTGAAGGGCTGGCGGAGTACTACGGGATCGAGTTGGTGCGCCGGGCCGGTGGTATCACGGATGAACGCTACGTGGCCATTCAGGCGCGTTTGACCCGGGACAGCAAGGGCGTCAGCAGCCTGCGCGGCGAGCACGTCAGTGGCGCAACGGTGTCGCGGGCGGTGCTGTTGTTGCAGGAACTGGACCGCGAGATTCGCGTGAAAACCCACAACAAGCGTTCGCTGGATGATCTGGCGCAGGCGGTGATGCGCGCCAATAGCGTGACCACCGCCGAGTTTGTGAAGCTCGCCGAAAGTATCCTCGGCGAGCCGTCGGTGGTGCTGGATAGCAAATTACTGCACTGACGCAAAACCAAATGTGGGAGCAGGCAAGCCAGCTCCCACATTTGGTTTGGTGTTCAGGCCGTAGTTTTAGTGGTTTTTTCAGCGGCCACTTCGGCCTTGGTCTTCAGGTTTTTCAGCTCTTCGGCGGCGCGCTCGATCTTCGTGCGCACGCTGTTCATTTCCTGGCGGCCTTGTTCCAGCTTGTCCTTGAGCGAGCTGTGCCCGGTAAAACCACGGGCCAGTGCCACGCCGCCGATTGCCACCTGGATCAACCCGAACAGGCCGCCCCGGCGCAGGCCTTTGCCGACCATCATCACGCCGCCGGCCACCGAGCCGATGCGCTCCCAGCCATGCACGTTCTGTTCAGGGTGGACGTCGAGAGGGGTGTGCCTGATGACGGGGCGCAGGGTTTTGCTGTCGCTCATGATCGTTCTCCAACAAGGACAAGGGTTATGCAGCTGACTGCCCGCAGGCGCCGGATGTTCCCGAAAAATCAGTATTTGGGGCCCGAACGGGTGTTGTTGCCCTTGGCCAGACGGTCATAGAGCACCACGTTGACGGTGGCGGCCAGGTTCATGCAGCCGGTGGTCGGGATGTAGACCACGTCCTCGCACCAGTCGCGGATGTCCTTGTCGAGGGAGCCGTCTTCCGGGCCGAAAATGTACAGCGCACGGTCGGGGTGGGTGTACTCGGGCAGCGGGCGGGCGCCTTCTACCAGTTCCACGGCAACCGGCACGCAGCCCAGCGGCAGGATCTTCTTCAAGTCATCGATGCCGATCAGCGGAATGTCGTGGTGGACCTTCTTGGTGTCGGTGACGAAGTCCCGGGCGCGCTCGTAACGCACGCCGGTGTAGAACACCGAAGCCACGCCGTAGCAACCGGCGGCGCGCATCACCGAGCCGACGTTTTCGGGGGATTTGGGGTTATACAGACCGATGCAACTGTAGCGTTTATTGCCCACGGGGAAGGGTGCCTTGGCGGAAAAAGCGCGATTATACGGTGCTGAGGACTGTAGTGCTTGGGGGATCGCTATCGCGGGCAAGTCGAATCGTCGCACCGCCGCTCCCACATTGGACTGGGCTCACAGCTATCTATTTGTGAATACAGTCAAATGTGGGAGCTGGCTTGCCTGCGATGAGGCCGGCACAGGCAACACCGATCTTCAATCGTCTTTTTTCATCAGTCCAGCCAACGCCGCGAACGGGTTGTGCGTGGCCTTGGCAATCGTCGGGCTGCTGGTGGAGCCTTCGCCGAAGTACTGCTGGTCGGTGTAGCGCGAATGTTCGTTGTCGTGGCAATACAGGCACAGCAACTCCCAGTTGGAACCGTCCTGCGGATTGTCATCATGGTTATGGTTGCGGTGGTGTACGGTCAGTTCGCTCAGGCGCTTGCCGGAGAACTCACGGGCACAGCGGCCACACACGTGGGGGTACATCTTCAAGGCTTTGTCGCGGTAGCCCATTTCCCGGTCGCGCTGCGCATCGGCGAGGATGCGATCCAGCTTGGCGGTGTGGGAGGGCGGGTTGGTCGAGCTCATCATGGCTCCTGGTTTTCAGGGGGTTCACGGACAGGCTTGATTCTAGCCGCTCGCGTTGTAAATAACCGCTTCACTTTATCGATAAGGATTCGAAACTCATGCGTTTGTCTTCATGGACCGTTGCACTGCTACTGGGTGTGGTGACCGCCCAGGCTCAGGCCTTCTCTACCCCGAAACCCGGGCAGGTGATCGAGGTGGCCCTCGAACAATTGCACCCGACCCAGGCCGTGGTGGGCTTCGACCAGATTGGTTACAGCCTTGAGCTGTTTGCCGACAAACCCGCCAACGTCTTCGATGAATACTGCGAAACCAATGGCCAAGGCGAGGCCGATAGGGTGCCCAAGGGCGCCGACCTGCACAAACCGGCCAGTTTCACCTGCCAGGACCCGGTGGGCACCCATCCCGAGGACATGAAAACCGTGGTGGTCGGCCCGGCTGGTCAGTTGTACCTGACCGACGGTCACCACAGCTTCACCACCCTGTGGGAAGTACCCGGCGGCGGCCCGCAGTTGAAAATGTGGGTCAAAGTGACGGACGACTTCAGCGACAGCCCGGATATGAAGCGTTTCTGGCAGCGCATGGAGGCCGCGCGCAAAGTCTGGCTCAAGGACAACCAGGGCCAGACGCTGCCGCCCGAGCAACTGCCCGCGCACCTGGGTTTCAAGAACTTGCAGGACGATACCTTGCGCAGCCTGGTGTATTTCAGCCGCAAGGCTGCCTATGGCAAGCCGGATGACGGCGAGGTCGCGCCGGAATTCCTCGAGTTCTATTGGGGCAACTGGCTGCGCAGCCAGATCGACCTGGGCGCGTTCAACCTGAACAAAAAGGGCGGCTACAAAGACGCCATCGAGGCCGTCGCCAAGCGCATGGTCAGCCTGGCGCCGGGTTCACAGGTGGGCGACAGTGGCTTTACTGCCCATCAGTTGGGCGGCATGAGCCAGCTGGACCGCAATGCGCTGGAGAAGACCTTCGACAAGAAGGTCCCGTATGTGATCGATTTCCGTAAATCCCGGCACTAAAGCGCAGGACAAAACTGCCTGGTTTGTGTGGGAGCGGGCTTGTGGTGTTTGGTGAATCGTGTTCAGCCCTTGAGCTTCTCGGCAATCCAGATGGTGTGCCGCGTGCCTTTGTTGCCGTGGGCAAACACCTGCACTTCTTCAGCCTTGAACCCGGCCTTGCGCAGTTTGTCGCTGAACAGCCTGTCGGCGCTGGCCGACCACACGGCCAGTACGCCCTTGGGGCGCAGGGCCTTGGCGCACGCGGCCAGGCCACCGGCGGAGTAAAGCCAGCTGTTGGCCTTTTGCGTCAGGCCTTCGGGGCCGTTGTCCACATCGAGCATGATCGCGTCAAAACCCTGGGGCTCGGCCTGCAGTACCTTGGCCACGTCTTCCAGGCGGATCACCGTGCGCGGGTCCAGCAGCGGGCGGCCGGATTTTTCGCCCAGTGGCCCACGGTTCCACTCCACGACGCCGGGCACCAACTCTGCGACCACCACTTCGGCGGTCTTGCCCAGGTGCTTGAGGGCCGAGGCCAGGGTAAAGCCCATGCCCAGCCCGCCGATCAACACCCGTGAATCCGGGCGTCCGGCGACCTTGCGGCAGGGGATTTCGGCCAGCGCGTCCTCGGAACCGTGCATGCGCGTGTTCATCAATTGGCCGCCGTCACCGCCCTGGATCTTGATGACAAAGTCTTCGCCGTATTCGAACAGGCACAAGGCACCGCCGTTGTCGGGGATCGGGGTGGTGTCCAGCAGAACGAAACGTTTCATGGAAATCTCATTGGGAAGGGCATTCTTGCGCGGTTGGGAGTAGCCTTGTGACATTCCGGTCAGGCCATGGAGCCATCGATGAAGTGCAGCATTCTAACGGTCATTGTGTTGAGCGCGCTCGCCTTGGGTGCGGCGCATGCTCAGGAGTTGCAAACCGTACCGGTTGCGCCAGCACCGACGCCCGGCGCGCCGGGCACCCCAACACCGACGTTGTACCCACAAGTCACCCCGCCGGCGTTGCCCAAGACCAACGGTTCACCGCCCCTGGCGCCTATCGTGCTGCCGACCCCGCCGAAGGATCAGACGGTGCCCGGCCTGCTGCAAAGTGACAGCAAGCCGAAGGCCCCCGGCGGTTAGAACTGTTGCGAAAGCAATTGCCCATCGGCCATGCGCAGGCGTTTGGACAGGGCAATGGCGATGGCGCGGATGATCTTGGCGGCGACCCGGGGCGCTTCGTTGAGCATTTTTTCCAGGGAGTCTTTGCCCAGGTTCAACAGCACACAGTCACTGGCCGCCACGCAGGTGGCGGAGCGCCGCTCGCCGTCGAGCACGGCCATTTCACCAAAGGCGCGACCGCTGCGCAGGGTGGCGATGGTCACGCGCTGGCCGTCATGGTTGGCTTTCTGCACCGCCACCTGGCCACTGTGGATGATGCACATGAAGGTGCCGCCATCGCCTTCGAGGAAAATCACCTGGTCACGGGCGATGGTGCTGATGTTGAAGTAGCCGGCGGCCACGTGAAAGTCTTCCGGCAACAGCGGGTCGAACAGGCCGCAGTCCATCAGCATGTCGCGGATTTCGCTATTCAATAAGGTCGGTTGTGGCATGGCTGCAATCTGGGTTGGTCAATCGGGCAGGGCGGTCCTGTGTTCAGACAGGCCCGCCGTGCGAAGTTCCTAAATCAGCCCCAGTGCCTTGAAAACAAATCCATATTCGAGCGCTACGTCACGTAATCCCTGGTAACGGCCGCTCATCCCGCCGTGACCGGCACCCAGCTCGGTCTTGAGCAGCAACAGGTTGTCGGAGGTCGCGGTGTCTCGCAATTTGGCCACCCACTTGGCTGCCTCCCAGTACTGCACGCGGCTGTCGTTGTAGCCGGCGATCACCAGCAAGGCCGGGTACGCCTGGGCGCTGACGTTTTCGTAGGGGGCGTAGGCCTTGATGCGTTCATACACCTCGGGCTCTTCGGGATTGCCCCATTCATCGTATTCGGTGATGGTCAGCGGCAGCTCCGGGTCGAGCATGGTGTTGAGCACGTCGACGAACGGTACTTCGGCAATCGCCGCCTGGAACAGCTCGGGGCGCTGGTTGAGCACCGCGCCGATCAACAGGCCGCCGGCGCTGCCGCCGCTGATCACCAGTTGTCGGGAGGTGGTCAGGCCCTCGGCGATCAGGTGTTCGGCGCAGGCAATGAAGTCGCTGAAGGTGTTCTGCTTGTGTTCCTGCTTGCCGTTGCGGTACCAGGCCTCGCCCAGCTCACCGCCGCCGCGCACGTGGGCGATGGCAAAGGCTACGCCACGCTCGAGCAGGCTCAGGCGTGCATGGGAAAACCACGGGTCGAGGCTGGAGCCGTAGGCGCCGTAGCCATACAGGTACAACGGCGTTGGCTTGCCCAACTGATCGCGCTTGATCACCAGGCTGATCGGCACCCGGGTGCCGTCGGCCGAGGTGGCCCACAGGCGTTGGCTCACGTAGTCGTCGGCGTTGAACACGCCGAGCACCGGGGTTTCCTTGAGTACCTGCTGTGCGCCATTGGCCAGTTCCAGCTGGCGCACCTGGGCTGGGCGGTTCAGCGCTTCATAGCGCAGGCGGATGCGGTCGCTGGCAAATTCGAGGCTGTTCTGTACGTAGAGGCTATAAGCGGCGTCCGGCAGTTCCACGCGATAGGCCGGCAAACCCTCGGGGCGCACTTCTATCACCGGCAGGCCGCCGATGCGCAAGCTCAGGGTCATGGCACCGGCGTTGAGGCTGACGCCGTCGAGCATCACCTCATCGCTGTGGGGAATCAGGTTCTGCCACTCGGCCTCGGTGGGCACGTCGCCAATGTCGGTCGCCACGAACAACGCGTAATTGATGCCGTCGCGATTGCTGCGGATGAACCAGGTCCACGCGCCGTTCAGTTGGCCGTGGTCGACATCGTATTCGTGGTCTTCGACCCGTGGCGCCAGGCAGGTGAAGTCCAGGTGGGGCTGGTCGGCGTCCAGAGCCCAGATTTCGCTGGTGGTCTTGCTGCCGAGCGAGAGCAGCAACTGGCGTTCGGAGCTGGAGCGGTAGCAATGCAGGAAGAAGCGCCCGTCCGGTTCGTGGAAGACTTCCTGCGCTGCCGTGCCGTCCAGGCGATAGCGATACAGCTTGTGCGGGCGATGGGTGTCGTCCAGCTCGCCGAAGAACAGCGTGAGGCTGTCATTGGCCCAGGTCATGCTGCCGTCGCAGTCCTGGAACTCCAGTTCACTGACCTTGCCGCTGGCCAATTCCTTCACGTACAGGGTGTAGATCTCGTCACCGCTGGTATCCAGGCTGTAGGCCAGGCGCTGGTGATCGGGGCTGATACTGAATGCGCCCAGGGAGAAAAAGCCGCCATTGGCCAGCACGTTGGGGTCCAGCAGCAGTTCTTCGCTGCTGTCGTCGACCTGGTTGCTGTCATCCGCGGGGCGGCGGCAGCGGTAGTGACGGGCGTATTCGTCACCGGCGGTGGTACGGGTGTAATAGAGGTACGGGCCCCAGGGGGAGGGCAGCGACAGGTCGGTTTCGAGAATGCGGCCCTTGATCTCTTCGAACAGGCTTTCGCGCAGCGCCTGCTGGTCGGCAAGTCGGGCTTCCTGCCAGGCGTTTTCGGCCTTGAGGTAATCGAGCACCTCGGCGCTGTCACGTTCTTGCAGCCAGGCGTACGGATCTGTGCCTTGGGCCTTGCGGGCAATCGGAGCGGTCGATACAGGCATGGATTATTCTCTATCTGGCGGACGGTGGCAGGCATTGCAGCCGCGACACGCAAAAGCCGTTATCATAGCCGCCTGTTTGCCTACCTTGCCATGGACACCATGACCGAGAACGACTATCTGACTGCTTGGGGCCTTTACGCCTTTGCCGCTTTGGGCTGCCTGTTGGTGTGGTGGCGCATGACTCGCTGGATCTGGCGCTGGCTGCGCGAGCCGCTGCAATTGCTGATGGCGGTGTTGCTGTTCAGTCCGACCATCGTCGACCCGGTCAAGACCCAGTTCGCGCCGGCCGTGGCCATCACCGCCCTGGACCTGCTGCTCAAGGTCGGCAACAACGCCTGGCGAGCGATTTCCGATCTGTTCATGTACACGATCATCGCGTTCGGTGTTTACCTCGTCATCGTGCTGATCCGCTGGCCCATCGAGCGTGCCGCCAAGGCCCGCCGTGAGCGCAAGGCCGCCGCCGACGCCGCCCTGGCCGCTGCCGAGCCCGAGGATGAGGACGACGTGCCGTTTCGTCGTCCCGCGCCCGTGAGTGGCATGCGCGTAGAGCCGCGCCTTTAACGTTGTCCGCCCTGCTGCGAGAGCCCCGGCATGTGTGAATTATTGGGCATGAGTGCCAACGTCCCGACCGATATCGTGTTCAGTTTCACCGGCCTGATGCAGCGCGGCGGGCGTACCGGCCCGCACCGCGACGGTTGGGGCATCGCCTTCTACGAAGGCCGTGGCCTGCGCCTGTTCCAGGACCCTGCGGCCAGCAGCGAATCGGAAGTGGCGGCGCTGGTGCAGCGTTATCCCATCAAGAGTGAAGTGGTGATCGGCCATATCCGCCAGGCCAACGTGGGCAAGGTGTGCCTGTCCAATACCCACCCGTTCGTGCGCGAACTGTGGGGGCGCAACTGGTGCTTCGCGCACAACGGCCAGTTGGCCGACTTCCAGCCCCGCGCCACGTTTTACCGCCCGGTGGGCGACACCGACAGCGAAGCGGCCTTCTGCGATTTGCTCAACCGCGTGCGCGAAGCCTTCCCGGAACCGGTGGACATCGAAAAAGTGCTGCCGGACCTGATCGCCGCGTGCAGCGAATATCGCAGCAAAGGCGTATTCAACTGTCTGCTCAGCGACGGTGACTGGCTGTTCTGCTATTGCTCGACCAAGCTGGCACAGATCACCCGGCGCGCACCGTTTGGCCCCGCGCGCTTGAAGGATGTCGACGTGATCGTCGATTTTCAGGCCGAAACCACGCCCAATGACGTGGTGACGGTGATCGCCACCGAACCCTTGACCGACAACGAAAACTGGACCCGCTACGAGCCGGGCCAATGGAGCCTGTGGCGACGCGGTGAATGCGTCAGCCAGGGCATCACCGAGTAAGGATATCGACCATGTTGCTCAGCTATCTGCGGTTGGTGCTGTTTGCCATTGGCCTGTTGGTCGGTGTGCAAGTGCCGGGGTTCATCAATGATTACGCCAAGCGCGTCGAAGCGCATCTGATCGAGGCCCAGACCGGCTTGCGTGGTTTCGAGAGCACGGCGCAGCAGTTCTTCAATGGCGACTTGAAAGCGTTGGTGGCGCATTACCGCGCCAGCGATGACCCGGTGTTCCGCAGCGATGCCAACAGCCTGGGCACCTTGCTTGACCGCCAGGTGGCGCTGGACAAGCAATTCCAGGCGATGCAAGGCCCGTGGTACATCCGCGCGCTGCAAGTGGCGGTGGCCGCCGACCCGGATATTCGCCAGGAAACCTGGAACGGCTACAGCTACCAGATCCTGCTGACCCCCGAGGCCATGGGCTGGGGCCTGGGCGGGGCGATGCTGTTGTCCTTCGGGCTGGAATGCCTGTTCCGGCTGATCGACTGGGTGGTGCTGGGCGGCAAGCGCATGCGCCAGAGCCGGCCGATCGAAGAGCGGGACCTGAAGGGGCTCTGAAGGCCAACCCGGTCTAATGTGGGAGCTGGCAAGCCAGCTCCCACAGGTTTAATCGGGTTTTGTCAGGACCATCCGCTCTTCACCGACCTCTTCGGCATACCGCGCCACGACCTTCTGGCACAGCGCCACAATCTCTTCCACCAACTCCACCCCTACACGCCATGACACCACCACCTGCAAGTTCGGCGGGCGTTGTGTCATCGGCAGCATCGTCAGTTCTCCGCGTGCCAGCTCCTCCATGACCAGCACCGGTGGCAGTGCGCCGATACCGAAGCCGTCGCGCAGCAAACGGGTGATCGCCGACACCGAGTTCACACAGTTCATGCGCGGCGCCGCCACGCCGTTGGCCTGCATCAGGCTGATCACGTCCTGGTGCGGATGGGAGTTTTTCGAGTAGGTGATGATGCGCTCCTGCGCCAGGTCGGCGAGGGTGGCGTAGTCGCGGTGGTAGATCGACTGGCTGGCGACGATCCAGGCCATGGGGTGGCTGGCCAGTTCCAGGCTGCGTACGGTTTCGAGGCGCAGCAGGTCGGTTTGCAGGATCAGGTCCAGAAAGCCTTTTTGCAGCTGATCGCTGAGGTTCAACGCGGTATCGGCGACCAATTCGATTTCCACCAACGGGAAATGATCCATCAGTTCCGCCACCAACGGACTGAGCCAAGTGTGGATCACCGTGTCCATGGCACCGATCCGGATCCGTCCGACCTTGCTGCTGGTGGTCTCCAGGGACTGCTTCAGGCCCTGCAGGGTCAGCATCATCTGCTCGGCGTAGTCGAGCACCTTCACGCCTTCCGGGGTCAGGCTCACGCCCCGCGAGTCGCGCAGTAACAGCTTCACGCCCAATTCGCTTTCCAGCACCGCAATGCGGCTGGAAATCGAGGCCTGGGTGGTGAACAGCTTCTCGGCGGTCAGACGAAAACTCTTGAGCCTGGCCACCCAGACGAAGGTTTCTAGGAACTTCAGATTCATGGGATCAACTTTTCTTATGCATGGATCGGTTTTTATTAGTTGGACGCCGCGCCGGGCAAACGCCAAAAATCGAACCATTCCACGATAAGCGTCGTTGGGGTGTCAGGACAAGTTGCGAGTTCTGCGTAAAAAATCCCACACTGCAGAAAATAAAATGCCTACAGGAGCAATCACCGTGAGCCGTCTGCTTTTGAACTGCGACATTGGCGAGAGCTTTGGCAACTGGACCCTGGGTCTGGATGCCGAGGTCATGCCGTTCATTGATTGCGCCAACGTGGCTTGTGGCTTCCATGCCGGTGACCCGAGCATCATGCGCAAGACCGTCAGCCTGGCGCTCAAGCATGGCGTACAAGTGGGCGCGCATCCGGCGTACCAGGATCTGCAAGGTTTCGGCCGACGCTCCATGGCCTATACGCCGCAGGAAATCCAGGACCTGCTGCATTACCAGATCGGCGCCCTTGACGGCATTTGCCGGGCGCAGGGCGCGCGCGTCAGCTACGTCAAACCCCACGGTGCGATGTACAACGACATGATGGCCAATCCTGCGCAGCTGCGTGCCGTGGTCCAGGCGGTGGCGGCCTACGGCGACCTGCCGCTGATGTTGCTGGCCACCCGTGACAACAGCGCCGCCCAGGCCCTGGGCGACGAATACGGTGTGACCCTGTGGTTCGAAGCCTTCGCCGACCGCGCCTACGACAGCAAGGGCCATCTGGTTTCACGCCAGTTGCCCGGTGCCGTGCACCACGATGCCGAGACTATCGTGCAGCAAGCCCTGACCCTTTCCCAAGGCAATGCCCTGACCGCCAGCGACGGCAGTGCCTTGCTTTTGCAAGCCAACACCCTGTGCGTGCATGGCGACAACGCCAGTTCGATCGCCGCGGTACAGCGTATCCGCGAGGCGTTGAAGCCAGCATGAAACCGCGGATAGAAGTGGTGGCCATCGATTGCCTGATGGTGCGTCTGTTTGATGTGATCGCCGAAGCCAACATGCCCTGGATGCTCGCCGCCACGCGGCGGCTGCGCGAAGGGTTTGGCGCGACGCTGGTGGACCTGGTGCCGTCCTATACCACCTTGATGGTGCATTACAACCTCACTGAACTGAGCCCGGCCCGGGCGCGTGAACTGATCGATCAGGCCCTGACCGATCTGCAACCCGAAGCCCAGGGCAGTGGCCAGTGCCATGTGTTGCCGGTGTGGTATGACCTCAGCGTCGGTCCCGAACTGACGCTGCTCAGCCAGCGCAGCGGCCTGAGTGTGGAAGAGGTGATCCGGCGCCACAGCGCCCATGAATATCAGGTGTTCGCCCTGGGTTTCGCTCCTGGTTTTGCCTTTATGGGCCTGGTGGATGAGCAGCTCGCCACGCCACGCCTGAACACCCCGCGCAAACGCGTGGCGGCCGGCAGTGTCGGCATCGCAGAGCGGCAAACCGCTGCTTATCCGGTGGTGTCGCCGGGTGGCTGGAACCTGATCGGTCGCACTCCCGCCCGGTTGTTCGACCGCGAGCGTGACGGCTACAGCCTGATGCAACCTGGCGACACCGTACGTTTCGAAGCGGTGAGCCACGCCGAATTCATCAACCTGGGTGGCGATGACACGCCGTTGGAGGCGCAGGCATGAGCCGCTTGATCATCGAGGCCAGCACGCCGCTGTGCCTGTTGCAGGACGCTGGTCGTTTTGGCGTGCGCCACCTGGGCGTCACCCAGGGCGGGGCGCTGGATTGGGTGTCGATGTCCTGGGCCAACTGGCTGCTGGGCAATGCGCTGGATGCGCCGGTGGTGGAAATCACCCTGGGCGGGTTCACCGTGCAGGCCGAGGAGTATTGCCTGCTGGCATTGGCCGGTGCCGACTTGGGTGCCTATATCGACGAGCGCGCCATCAGCCCCGGGCGCAGTTTCATCCTGCAAAAGGGCGAGCGGCTGCGTTTTACCCAGCCATTCAGCGGCGCACGGGCTTATCTGGCGGCGCCGGGCGGGTTCGATGCACCGGCGGTGCTCGGCAGTTGCGCCACCGTCATCCGTGAAGAAATGGGCGGTGTGGACGGTTTTGGCAAGGCGTTGGCCGAAGGCGGGCGCCTGGCGTATTCCGGAGTGGGCGGTGCGATGAAGGTGCTCGATGCGCCGGGCTTGTCGGCCAAGGCGCCCCTGGAGGTGATCGTCGGCGCGCAGATCGGCCAGTTCAGTGGGCAAAGCCTGTTCGATGCGTTCAACACAGAATGGGCCCTGGACAGCCGCGCCGACCGCATGGGCATGCGTTTGCTGGGCACGCCCTTGCAGTATCAGGGGGCGTCGCTGATTTCCGAAGGCATCCCGCTGGGAGCGATCCAGGTGCCGCCGGACGGGCAGCCGATCGTGTTGCTCAATGATCGGCAGACCATCGGCGGCTACCCGCGCTTGGGGGCGTTGACACCGTTGTCGCTGGCAAGGCTGGCGCAGTGCCTGCCGGGGGAGAAGGTGCGGTTGGCGCCGGTGGTGCAGGAGACGGCGCACCGGCAGCACCTCGATTTCCTGCAACGATTTTTGAACCGCTAAAAGCATCGCAGGCAAGCCAGCTCCCACAAGGGAGTGCATTTCAGCCTTGAAATACATTCCCTTGTGGGAGCTGGCTTGTCGGGTCGCCGCATCGCTGCGATAGCGTCAGTGAGCACACCGCCTATTTGGAAAGAAAGCGCATGCCTTCTTCCAGCCCGCGTAATGTGAGCGGATACATCTGGTCCTCGATCAGCTCCCGCACGATCCCCGTCGACGCTGTGTAACCCCAGGTATCTTTCGGGTACGGGTTTATCCAGATCAGCTTCTTGTACTTGGCCATGAAGCGCTGCATCCACACATAGCCCGGCTCTTCGTTCCAGTGTTCGACGCTGCCGCCGGCCTGGGTGATTTCATATGGCGCCATGGATGCATCGCCGATAAAGATCACTTTGTAGTCCGCGCCGTACTTGTGCAGCAGGTCCTGGGTCGAGGTGCGTTCCGAAGTGCGGCGCTGGTTGTTCTTCCACACCGACTCGTACACGAAGTTGTGGAAGTAGAAGTACTCCAGGTGCTTGAACTCGGTCTTGCACGCCGAGAACAGCTCTTCGCAGATCTTCACATGGGCGTCCATCGAACCGCCGATATCGAACAGCAGCAACAGCTTGATGGTATTGCGCCGCTCGGGGCGCATCTGGATATTCAGCAGGCCGGCATCGCGGGCGGTGTGGTCGATGGTACCGTCGATGTCCAGCTCGTCGGCCGCGCCCTGGCGCGCGAACTTGCGCAGGCGGCGCAGGGCGATCTTGATATTGCGCGTGCCCAGTTCGACTTGATCGTCGAGGTTCTTGTACTCGCGCTGGTCCCACACCTTCACGGCCTTGCCCTGACGCTTGCCGGCGTCACCCACGCGAATGCCTTCGGGGTTGTAGCCGCCGGACCCGAACGGACTGGTGCCGCCAGTGCCGATCCACTTGTTGCCGCCGGCGTGGCGTTCCTTCTGTTCTTCCAGGCGTTTCTTGAATTCCTCGATCAGCTTGTCGAGGCCGCCGAGAGATTGTATTTGCGCGCGTTCTTCGTCGGTCAACGAACGTTCGAACTCCTTGCGCAGCCAGTCTTCGGGGATCAGCGCCTGCAAGTGGTCGTCGAGCTTTTCCAGGCCATTGAAGTAGGCGCCGAATGCGCGGTCGAACTTGTCGAAATGCCGCTCGTCCTTGACCAGGATCGCGCGGGACAAGTAGTAAAACTCGTCCATGTCGGCGAAGGTCACCCGCTGTTTCAGGGCGTTGATCAGGTCGAGCAGCTCGCGCACCGACACCGGCACCTTGGCGGCGCGCATCTCGTTGAACAGGTTGAGCAGCATCAGCGATTACCGCGACGGCTCATGAACGCCAGACGCTCGAGCAACTGCACGTCCTGCTCGTTCTTTACCAGGGCGCCGGCCAGCGGCGGGATCGCCTTGGTCGGGTCGCGTTCGCGCAGCACGGCTTCGCCGATGTTGTCAGCCATCAGCAGCTTGAGCCAGTCGACCAATTCTGAAGTGGACGGTTTTTTCTTCAGGCCCGGCACCTTGCGTACGTCGAAGAACACGTCCAGCGCTTCGCTGACCAGGTCCTTCTTGATGTCGGGGTAGTGCACATCCACGATCTTTTGCAGGGTGCTGCGGTCGGGGAAGGCAATGTAGTGGAAGAAACAGCGGCGCAGGAACGCGTCCGGCAGCTCTTTTTCGTTGTTGGAGGTAATGATGATGATCGGGCGTTTCTTGGCCTTGATGGTCTCGTCGATTTCGTAGACGTAGAACTCCATCTTGTCGAGTTCTTGCAGCAGATCGTTGGGGAATTCGATGTCAGCCTTGTCGATTTCGTCGATCAGCAGGATCACCCGCTCTTCGGACTCGAACGCCTCCCAGAGCTTGCCCTTCTTCAGGTAATTGCGTACGTCGTGCACCTTGTCCACACCCAGTTGCGAGTCGCGCAGGCGGCTGACCGCGTCGTACTCGTACAGGCCCTGGTGGGCCTTGGTGGTGGATTTGATGTGCCAGGTGATCAGCTTGGCGCCGAAGGATTCGGCCAGTTGCTCGGCGAGCATGGTCTTGCCGGTGCCGGGCTCGCCCTTGACCAGCAGTGGCCGCTCCAGGGTGATGGCAGCATTGACGGCCAGTTTCAGGTCATCGGTAGCCACATAGGCCTGGGTGCCTTCGAACTTCATCGGTGTTTCCTCGCATTCGTCAATGCCCGGACTATACCGCGCGGCCCCGGCGACTGTGAACGCAGACGGGTTATTCAGTCTCTGAATGGCCGGTCACGCCACATCCCGGCGGTGCACTGTTTTATGAAACCTGACACACATCCAACTGTGGGAGCTGGCTTGCCTGCGAAGGCGGCGTGTCAGTCGATGCAAGGGCTGGCTGATCCACCGCTTTCGCAGGCCAGCCAGCTCCTACATTTAGTCTGTGCTCGGCTTGGGCTGTTCATAGCGGGCATTGAACGCCTGGATGAATCCGTTGCGCAAAATCGCCAAAAACGCAGAGAACGCGCTGACATCTTGCTGATGCACGCTGCCGCTCAGTTCCACGCGGGTGGCGAACTGGTTCTTGCGCTGGTTCTTCAGCACGTTCTCGCTGGCGCCAACCACAGCCTCCCAGATCGAGCGGAAGATGTTCTTGTCTTTGTTTTCCACGTCCTGCTGCCAGTCGAACACTTCCACGTCGCGCAGCAAAGGCTTGATATAACCAGTCAACTGGCCCTTTTCCGCCTGGGCTTCGATCACCACATCGCCGGTGCCGGCCTTGAAGTCGAATTTGCCGTAGGCCGAGGCGAAGTCGTTCATGCGCTGCAACTGCAAGTCCTTGGCGCGGAAGCGGAATTCGAAGTTTTCGAAATTGCTCAACGGATCGAAGGTGGCGGTGGCTTCCAGGGGCGCCTGGCCTTGCAGCAGGGCCTTGCCCTCGAAGCGCGCGTCACGCTTGCCTTTGACATCGACCACGTTGGTCAGGTTGTAGAAGCTCGCGTTGACCTTTGTGGTGTTGATGTTCACCTGCGGTTTGGAGCTGAAATTGTGGAAGGCGATCTTGCCGTCTTCGATGCGCACCTCGTCGAGGGTGATCGGCAGCAGTTTGCCCAGCTGGGCGCGCCAGTCGGTGCCCTTACCGGTCTGGGACGCCTGTTTGTTGGCCCCGCCGTCGACGAAGTTCACTTCAGGGTTGATGAAACGCACCTGGGCCACCACCGCATGGTCATTGATCAATGACTGCCAGCTCACCGCCAGGTCGATCAACGGCGCCTTGACGAAAGGGACCGGCACCTTGCCGTCGACCTTGACGATCTGCAGCCCGTTGATCTTGTACGCTCCGCGCCACAGGGCCAGGTCCACGTCGCTGATCTGGCCACGGTAGTCGCCCATGTCGGCCAGTTTGTCATTCAAGTAGTTACGCACCAGGTAGGGCAGGGCGAGGTCCAGGACGACCAGCACCACCACCAGCCCGGCGACCGTTAGAAGCGGCCAGCTGTAGCGACGTTTCATGACAAAGCTCTCCATACCGTTAGGCGATGGACCGCTGCGAGTCGCGCAACGTTCCTCTGACTGGACGCGTTGCAGCCTGAGGCATAACCTTGGGGCCTTCCTGAATACCGCCACCCTAGGACCCGTCATGAGCCGCATCTATGCAGACAACGCGCACTCCATCGGCAACACGCCGCTGGTGCAGATCAACCGCATCGCACCCCGTGGCGTGACCATCCTGGCCAAGATCGAAGGGCGCAACCCGGGCTATTCGGTGAAGTGCCGCATTGGCGCGAACATGGTCTGGGACGCCGAAAGCAGCGGCAAGCTCAAGCCGGGCATGACGATTGTCGAACCCACCTCCGGCAATACCGGTATCGGCCTGGCGTTCGTCGCCGCTGCCCGTGGCTACAAGTTGCTGCTGACCATGCCGGCGTCCATGAGCATCGAGCGGCGCAAGGTGCTCAAGGCCCTCGGCGCCGAGCTGGTACTGACCGAGCCGGCCAAAGGCATGAAAGGTGCCATCGAAAAGGCCGGCGAAATCGTCGCCAGCGACCCGGCCCGGTACTTCATGCCGGGCCAGTTCGAGAACCCGGCCAACCCGGCGATCCACGAGAAAACCACCGGTCCGGAAATCTGGAATGACACCGATGGCGCGGTGGATGTGCTGGTGGCCGGGGTGGGCACTGGGGGCACGATCACGGGGGTGTCGCGGTATATCAAGCATATTGCCGGCAAGCCGATCCTGTCGGTGGCCGTCGAGCCGGTTGCCTCGCCGGTGATCACCCAGGCCCTGGCCGGGGACGAGATCAAGCCCAGCCCGCACAAGATCCAGGGTATCGGCGCCGGTTTCGTGCCAAAGAACCTCGACCTGTCGGTGGTCGACCGCGTTGAGCTGGTGACCGACGACGAATCCAAGGCCATGGCCCTGCGCCTGATGCAGGAGGAAGGGATTCTGTGCGGTATTTCCTGCGGCGCCGCGATGGCCGTGGCGGTGCGCCTGGCGCAGAAGCCGGAAATGCAGGGCAAGACCATTGTGGTCGTGCTGCCGGACTCCGGTGAGCGCTACTTGTCGAGCATGCTGTTCAGCGATTTGTTTACCGAGCAGGAAAACCAGGCCTGATGCTCGAGAGGGTTGATGCAGGTCAGCCGGACAGCCTGGGCCTTCTGCATACTGGCCCAAGTGTTTATCATGGCCGGCTGCTACGTCTGCTGTTGGCCAGGCGCTTATTTTCAGGAGTTGCTGCATGACCTTTTCTTTGGCCGCCAAACTGTCAGTGCTGGCGTTGTTTATCGGCAGCACGCTGTATGTGCACCTGCGCGGAAAGGCGCGTTTGCCGGTGTTGCGCCAGTTCGTCAACCATTCGGCGCTGTTCGCCCCGTATAACGCCTTGATGTACCTGTTCTCGGCGGTGCCGTCCAAACCCTACCTGGACCGCAGCAAGTTCCCCGAGCTGGACGTGCTCAAGGACAACTGGGAAGTGATCCGCGAAGAGGCCATGCACCTGTTCGACGAGGGTTACATCCGCGCTGCCGAGAAGAACAACGACGCCGGTTTCGGTTCGTTCTTCAAGAAGGGCTGGAAGCGTTTCTACCTCAAGTGGTACGACAAACCGCTGCCGTCGGCCGAGGCCTTGTGCCCGAAAACCGTGGCGTTGGTGAGCAGCATCCCCAACGTCAAGGGCGCGATGTTCGCGCTGTTGCCCGGCGGCAGCCACCTGAATCCGCACCGCGATCCATTTGCCGGTTCGCTGCGCTACCACTTGGGCCTGTCCACGCCGAACTCCGACGATTGCCGGATTTTCGTCGACGGTCAGGTCTATGCCTGGCGTGACGGTGAAGACGTGATGTTCGACGAAACCTACGTGCACTGGGTGAAGAACGAAACCGAACAGACCCGCGTGATTCTGTTCTGTGACATTGAACGGCCGTTGAGCAACGGCCTGATGACCCGCGTCAATCGCTGGGTCAGCAAGCAGTTGGGCCGCGCCACGGCGCCGCAGAACCTGGACGATGAACGGGTGGGCGGCATCAACCAGGCCTATGCCTGGAGCAAGACCTTCAGCGACAAGTTCAGTGGCGTGGTCAAGCAGTGGAAGCGCAAGCATCCCAAGGCGTACCGCGTCGCGCGGCCGGTGTTGGCGGTGCTGGTGCTGGTGCTGCTGTGGAAGTGGTTGTTCGGCTAAAACACAATTCAGAATGTGGGAGCTGGCTTGCCTGCGATAGCGGTATGCCAGCCAACATTTTCTCGGCTGACCCACCGCCATCGCGGGCAAGCCCGCTCCCACATTTGCTTTGCTGCGTTGCTTAAGACGCGATCAGTTGGCGCAGCACATAGTGCAAAATGCCGCCCGATTTGAAGTATTCCACCTCATTGAGCGTGTCGATCCGGCACAGCACCTCGACTTTCTCCGTGCTGCCATCCTCCCGGGTAATCACCAGCGTCAGGTTCATGCGCGGCACGATCTCAACGTCTGTCAGCCCAACAATATCGATCTTCTCCTTGCCGCTGAGTTTGAGCGTCTTGCGGTTCTGATCCAGCTTGAACTGCAACGGCAACACGCCCATGCCCACCAGGTTGGAGCGGTGGATACGCTCGAAGCTTTCGGCGATCACCGCCTTGACGCCCAGCAGGTTGGTGCCCTTGGCCGCCCAGTCACGGCTGGAGCCGGTGCCATATTCCTGGCCGGCAACCACCACCAGCGGCACGCCCGAGGCTTGGTATTTCATCGACGCATCGTAGATCGCCATCTTTTCACCGGTGGGGATGTACAGCGTATTGCCGCCTTCCTCGCCGCCCAGCATTTCGTTGCGGATACGGATATTGGCAAAGGTGCCGCGCATCATCACTTCATGGTTGCCCCGGCGTGAGCCGTAGGAGTTGAAATCGCGCGGTTCCACGCCCTGTTCACGCAGGTAGCGGCCGGCGGGGCTGTCGGCCTTGATGTTGCCGGCGGGGGAAATATGGTCGGTGGTCACCGAATCACCCAGCAGTGCCAGCACATTGGCACCTTTCACGTCCTTGATCACCGGCAAAGGGCCGGCAATGTCGTCGAAGAACGGCGGGTGCTGGATATAGGTGGAGTCGTTCTGCCACACGTAAGTCGCGGCCTGCGGCACTTCAATGGCTTGCCACTGCTCGTCGCCGGCAAACACCTCGGCGTATTCCTTGTGGAACATGCCCGTGCTGACCTGCGCCACCGCATCGGCGATCTCTTTGCTGCTCGGCCAGATGTCCTTGAGGTACACCGGCTTGCCGTCCTGGTCTTCACCCAGCGGCTCGCTGCTGATGTCGATGCGCACGGTCCCGGCCAGTGCGTAGGCCACCACCAGCGGTGGCGAGGCCAGCCAGTTGGTTTTTACCAGCGGGTGCACACGGCCTTCGAAGTTGCGGTTGCCGGAGAGCACCGAAGCGACGGTGAGGTCGGCTTTCTGGATGGCTTTTTCGATCGGCTCGGGCAAGGGGCCGGAGTTGCCGATACAGGTGGTGCACCCGTAACCGACGAGGTCGAAACCGAGCTTGTCCAGGTATTGAGTGAGGCCCGCGGCCTTGTAGTAGTCGGTGACCACTTTGGAGCCGGGCGCCAGGGAGCTTTTGACCCAGGGTTTGCGCGTGAGGCCTTTTTCCACGGCTTTTTTCGCCACCAGGCCGGCGGCCATCATCACGCTGGGGTTGGAGGTGTTGGTGCAAGAGGTGATTGCAGCGATTACCACGGCGCCGTTCTTCAGGCGATAGGTGTGGCCATCATCCTCGTAGTCGACCTCACCGACTAGATCGGCATTGCCCACCGCGACACCGCCACCGCCTTCGCTTTCCAGGCGGCCTTCTTCCTTGCTGGCGGGTTTGAATTGCAGGTCGAGAAAGTCGCTGAACGCTTGGCCCACGTTTGGCAGTGCCACGCGGTCCTGCGGGCGTTTCGGCCCGGCGAGGCTGGCTTCGACGCTGCCCATGTCCAGTGCCAGGCTGTCGGTGAACACCGGTTCCTGGCCAGCCTTGCGCCACAAACCCTGGGCCTTGGTGTAGGCCTCCACCAGCTTGACGGTTTCGGCAGGGCGGCCGGACAGGCGCAGGTAGTCCAGCGTTACCTCATCCACCGGGAAAAAGCCGCATGTAGCGCCATACTCCGGGGCCATATTGGCAATGGTCGCGCGGTCTGCCAGGGGCAGGTCGGCCAGGCCGTCGCCGTAGAATTCGACGAATTTGCCCACCACGCCTTTCTTGCGCAGCATCTGGGTGACGGTCAGCACCAGGTCGGTGGCGGTAATGCCTTCTTTCAATTTGCCGGTGAGTTTGAAGCCGATCACTTCCGGAATCAGCATCGACACCGGTTGGCCGAGCATCGCCGCTTCCGCTTCGATCCCGCCCACGCCCCAACCGAGCACGCCGAGGCCGTTGATCATGGTGGTGTGGGAATCGGTGCCCACCAGGGTGTCGGGAAAGGCGTAGGTGCGGCCGTCTTCGTCCTTGGTCCATACGGTGCGGCCCAGGTATTCGAGGTTGACCTGGTGGCAGATGCCGGTGCCCGGCGGTACCACGCTGAAGTTATCGAAGGCGCTCTGGCCCCAGCGCAGGAAGGCGTAGCGTTCGCCGTTGCGCTGCATCTCGATATCGACGTTCTGCTCGAAGGCGCTGGTGGTGCCGAACTTGTCGACCATCACTGAGTGGTCGATCACCAGGTCCACCGGTGACAGCGGGTTGATACGCTGCGGGTCGCCACCGGCCTTGGCCACGGCGGCGCGCATGGCGGCCAGGTCGACCACGGCGGGGACGCCGGTAAAATCCTGCATCAATACGCGGGCGGGGCGGTACTGGATCTCGCGGTCGGACCTGCGCTCCTTGAGCCAGGCAGCGATGGCCTTGAGGTCGGCGCCGGTGACAGTCTTGTCGTCTTCCCAGCGCAACAGGTTTTCCAGCAGCACTTTGAGCGACATCGGGAGTTTATCCAGGTCACCCAGGCTCCTGGCGGCCTCGGGCAGGCTGAAGTAGTGGTAGGTCTTGTTGTCTATTTCCAGTGTTTTAAGGGTTCTCAGGCTATCAAGCGATGACATGACACGACTCCTTATGGTCCGCACGGCTACGGACCCGACGGGACGAACAGAGCTTTAAAACTAGCCCTGTTTTCATTAGCAGGCTAATAACTGGACTCTATCGCTGAGTCCAAGGTTCCGAACTCGGCTATCATGCGCGCGTTTTCATGACAGACATTGCGATAGCGCAAGGCCGGTCGAGTCACCAGGAGATTGAATGAACACCCTCTTTATGCACTGCCGCCCCGGGTTTGAAGGCGAAGTCTGTTCCGAGATCGCGGAGCATGCCGCGCGCCTGAACGTGTCCGGCTACGCCAAGGCCAAGGCCGGCAGCGCCTGTGCCGAATTCGTCTGCACCGAGGAAGGCGGCGCCGAGCGCCTGATGCGCGGCCAGCGGTTCGCCGAGCTGATCTTCCCCCGGCAGTGGGCGCGCGGGGTGTTCATCGACCTGCCGGAAACCGACCGTATCAGCGTGATCCTCGCCCACCTGCAAGGCTTTCCGGTGTGCGGCAGCCTGTGGCTGGAGATGGTCGACACCAACGACGGCAAGGAACTCTCCAACTTCTGCAAGAAATTCGAAGTGCACCTGCGCAAAGCCCTGCTCAACGCCGGCAAGCTGGTGGACGATCCCGGCAAGCCGCGGCTGTTGCTGACGTTCAAGAGCGGACGTGAGGTGTTCATGGGCCTGGCCGAATCGGACAATTCGGCGATGTGGCCCATGGGCATTCCGCGGCTCAAGTTCCCCCGCGAAGCGCCGAGCCGTTCGACCCTGAAGCTGGAAGAGGCCTGGCACCACTTTATCCCGCGCGACCAGTGGGACGAGCGCCTGCACAGCGACATGACCGGCGTCGACCTGGGCGCCGCTCCCGGTGGCTGGACCTGGCAGTTGGTCAACCGTGGCATGCTGGTCACAGCCATCGACAATGGCCCCATGGCTGAAAGCCTGATGGATACCGGCCTGGTGCAACACTTGATGGCCGACGGCTTCACCTTCGTGCCCAAGCAGCCGGTGGACTGGATGGTCTGCGATATCGTCGAGAAGCCCGCGCGCAATGCCGCACTGCTGGAAACCTGGATCGGCGAGGGGCATTGTCGCGAGGCCGTGGTAAACCTCAAACTGCCGATGAAGCAACGTTACGCCGAGGTGAAGCGCCTGTTGGAGCGCATCGAAGAAGGTTTCAAGGCGCGGGGGATTCGTGTGGACATCGGCTGCAAGCAGCTGTACCACGACCGAGAGGAAGTGACCTGCCATTTGCGCCGTCTGGAAACTGCAAAGAAACCCAAGAATCGCTGATCCGAGGCCGAGCACAGCTCAAAATGTGGGAGCTGGCTTGCCTGCGATAGCGTTATAACTGTCGATATCTATGTTGAATGTGCCCCGGTCATCGCGGGCAAGCCCGCTCCCACAGGAGAGCCAGGCCAGTTTCAGGAGTGAGAAATGAGTCAGACTCAGGATTTACCCGTTGATGGCATCTTGGATGCCACCGGCCTCAACTGCCCGGAACCGGTGATGATGTTGCACCAGCACATCCGCGACCTGCCGCCCGGCGGCTTGCTCAAGGTGATCGCGACCGACCCGTCCACGCGCCGCGATATCCCCAAGTTCTGCGTGTTCCTTGACCACGAGCTGGTGGATCAGCAGGAGCAGGCCGGTACGTACCTGTACTGGATCCGCAAGAAGTCCGCTTAACCCTGTGCCTTGGCGGCACGAATGCGCCGGCGTGCGCTGCGCGCCAGGCGCACCAGCAACATGCCCGCCGCACAGCTCAGGCCGACGATCAGCCCTTGCCACAAGCCGCTGGGGCCGCTCGGCTCGCCCAACCAGTGGGTGAGACCCAACGCATAGCCCACCGGCAGCCCCACGCCCCAGTAGGCGAACAACGTCAGCACCATGGTCACACGGGTGTCCTGATAGCCACGCAATGCGCCCGCTGCCGTGACCTGGATCGAATCGCTGAACTGAAACAGCGCCGAAAACACGATCAGTGTCGAGGCCAAATGAATCACCACCGGGTCCGGGGTGTAAATGCTCGCGATCGGCTCGCGAAACAGCAGCATCAGACTGCAGGACAGGCAGGCATAAGTCAGCGCTGTGCCCATGCCGACTCCCGCCGCGAAGCGTGCTTCACGCGGCTCGCCACGCCCCAGGGCCTGGCCGACGCGCACGGTGACGGCCATGCTCAGGGAGTAGGGGATCATGAACACCAGCGAGCTGACGTTCAGCGCGATCTGATGGCCCGAAACAACAGTGGCGCCCAGGCTGCCGATCAGCAGGGCGATCACCGCGAAGATGCTCGACTCGGCAAAGATCGCGACTCCGATTGGCAGGCCGATGCTCAGCACCCGTTTGATCACTGCCCATTGCGGCCAGTCGAACCGATTGAACAGCTCACTGCTCTGGTACGCCGACCCGAAACGCGTCCAGCCGGCGAGGCCGAGCATCATCGCCCACATCGCAATGGCCGTGGCCCAGCCGCAGCCCACGCCGCCCATGGCCGGCACGCCCAGATGACCGTAGATGAAGATGTAGTTCAGCGGAATGTTCAATGCCAAGCCGAACAGGCCCATCACCATGCTGGGGCGTGTGCGACCCAGCCCGTCGCTGAAACAGCGCAGCACGTAGTACAGCGCAATCGCCGGCATACCGGCAGCGATGCCGTGCAGGTAGCCCATGGACGGTTCGATCAGGTCGGCCTCGACCTTCATCGCCTGCAGGATTGGCTCGGCACAGAGCAGTAACAGCGCGCCGGTCATACCGACCACCACCGCCAGCCACAGCGACTGACGCACCAGCGGCCCGATCTCGCTGAACTGGCCGGCGCCATAACGTTGGGCGACCTTCGGCGTGGTGGCCAGCAGGGTGCCGGTCATCAGCAGGTACACCGGGATCCAGATCGAGTTGCCCAGGCCCACTGCCGCCAGGTCCTGGGGGCTGACCCGTCCGGCCATCACCGCGTCGACGAAGCTCATGGCGGTGGTTGCCAGTTGGCCGATCATGATGGGCAGCGCAAGCGCCAGCAGGCCGCGCACTTCCCGGCGGACGCGGGCGGGGCGGGTGAGGGGGGCGGTGGCAGTGTTCACGTACGGTGTCCAGTCAAAAAGGGAAATGCAAGGACGGCGGATTCTACGCCTTGACGTATCGGTCAGGAAAAAACCAGTGTTAGGGATTTGTAAGCGGCGGCCTTGATCGCTGTACACTGCGGGTCCGCCAAAGGAGCCTGCCATGTTGATTGTTGCCGACGAAAATATTCCGCTGCTCGATGCCTTCTTCGAAGGGTTCGGCGACATTCGCCGCGTGCCGGGACGCTCCATCGACCGCGCGACGGTCGAACAGGCCGACGTGCTGCTGGTGCGCTCGGTGACTAATGTTAACCGCGCCCTGCTGGAGGGCACGAAGGTGCGTTTCGTTGGTACCTGTACCATTGGCACCGATCATCTGGACCTGGATTATTTCGCGCAGGCCGGTATCCAGTGGTCCAGCGCGCCGGGTTGCAATGCGCGAGGGGTGGTGGATTACGTGCTGGGCAGCCTGCTGACCCTGGCTGAAATCGAAGGCGCCGACCTCAATCAGCGCACCTATGGCGTGGTGGGTGCCGGTGAAGTCGGTGGGCGACTGGTCAAGGTGCTGAAAGGTCTGGGCTGGAAGGTGCTGGTGTGTGATCCGCCCCGCCAGATCGCGGAAGACGGTGATTACGTCAGCCTGGAGCAGATCATTGAGCAATGCGATGTGATCAGCCTGCACACGCCGCTGACTCAGTCCGGTAATGGCGCCACCTGGCACTTGCTCGACCGCCGGCGCCTGGAGCAACTCAAGCCCGGCACCTGGCTGATCAATGCCAGCCGTGGCCCGGTGGTGGATAACGCCGCCCTGCGCGAGGTCCTGCTGGTGCGCGAAGACCTGCAAGCGGTATTGGATGTGTGGGAGGGCGAACCGCAGGTGGACGTCGACCTGGCCGACCTGTGCGTATTGGCCACGCCCCATATCGCCGGCTACAGCCTGGACGGCAAGCAGCGCGGCACAGCGCAGATCTATCAGGCGTTCTGCGCGCACCTGGGCCTTGAACCGAGCATTGAGTTGAGCGACCTGTTGCCGTCGCCATGGCTGGCCGAGGTGCACTTGAATGCCTCCACCGACCCGGCCTGGGCATTGGCGACCCTGTGCCGCAGCGTGTACGACCCGCGCCGGGACGATGCGGATTTCCGCCGTAGTCTGGTAGGAACGGTGGAAGAACAACGCAAGGCATTTGACCTGCTGCGCAAGCGCTACCCTGAGCGTCGTGAAGTTGATGGCTTGAAGGTGCGCATTATTAATGGCGAGTCCACGGTGCTCTCGGCGATTGTCTCCGCCCTCGGCGCCCAGTTGTGCTGATCCAGGCGTAGCACGATCTCTGTGGTGAGCGGGCTTGTCCCGCGCCGGGCTGAACACCGCGTCTTTGCAGACAGAAACACACTGGCTGGTTTCAGGGCCGCTTCGCGCCCCGGCGCAGGACAAGCCTGCTCACCACAAAAAAGCCCGCTCACCACAGGAATGGGGTCGCCCTTTCAGCTGTTCGGGCCGGGCTTGCAGGAATGTGCGCGCTTCAGCCTTGCGTGGCCGGTTTGACCAGTCGCTGTTCCAGTTCGCGGCAGGCTTGCTGGATCATCTCTTCGGTAATCTGCACTTCGCGGCCTTGGGCGTCGATCACGGAACACGGCAATTGCTGCGGCTGGCGGATCACTTCAATTTTGGCATCGCTGCTGTTTTGCAAGGTCATGGCCTGTCTCCTCATCAGGTTGTGTAGCGACTGTAGAACCCCCGCGTGACCGGGCTGTGACAGCGCCTTGCCGGGGCAATGGGTCGAACGTCCAGTCCATCAGAAACCCCCGTGGATTTCCAGCCGGGCGTTAGACCGATCGCCTCTAGGGGTCAGTATCGGCGGGCATAATTAACCTGACTCATTGTTATTTGCCAAAGTTCACCCAATGTTGGAGTGCAGGTTCCTGTCCTTCTTCATCAGGTGATGCCCTCCATGTTCTCGACCCGTCAACGCCGCGCCATTCGTTTGGCCAGCCGCTTCATTGCTCCCTATCGCTGGCAGGCACTGGGGGCCTTGCTGGCGCTGGTGATCACGGCCGGTATCACTTTATCCATGGGGCAGGGCATCCGCCTGCTGGTGGACCAGGGGTTCATGACCCAGTCGCCGCACCTGCTCAACCAGTCCATCGGTCTGTTCATGGTCCTGGTGCTGGGCCTGGCAGTGGGTACTTTCGCGCGTTTCTATCTGGTGTCGTGGATCGGTGAACGTGTGGTGGCCGATATCCGTCGGCAGGTCTTCAATCACCTGATCTACCTGCATCCCGGTTTCTACGAGAACAACCGCAGCTCGGAGATCCAGTCGCGGCTGACCACCGATACCACGTTGCTGCAATCGGTGATCGGCTCGTCGCTGTCGCTGTTCCTGCGTAATGCACTGATGGTGCTCGGCGGTATCGTGCTGCTGTTTGTCACCAACCCCAAGCTCACCAGCATCGTGGTGGTGGCGCTGCCACTGGTGCTGGCGCCGATCCTGATTTTCGGTCGGCGGGTGCGCAGCCTGTCGCGCCTGAGTCAGGACCGCATTGCCGATGTGGGCAGTTACGTTTCTGAGACCCTTGGCCAGATCAAGACGGTGCAGGCCTACAACCACCAGGTGCAGGACGAACAGCGTTTCGCCGTGACCGTGGAAGAGGCTTTTACCACCGCACGCAAGCGCATCGCCCAGCGTGCCTGGTTGATCACCCTGGTGATCATGCTGGTGCTCGGCGCCGTTGGCGTGATGTTGTGGGTGGGCGGCATGGACGTTATCAGTGGGCGCATTTCCGGCGGCGAACTGGCGGCCTTCGTGTTCTACAGCCTGATCGTCGGCAGCGCGGTCGGTACCCTGAGCGAAGTGCTCGGCGAACTGCAGCGCGCCGCCGGGGCTGCCGAACGCATCGGCGAATTGTTGCAGTCGAGCAATGAAATCCAGGCGCCAGCCAGCGGTACCGTACGGCTGCCGGAACGGGTCAGTGGCCGCATGGACCTGCATGACCTGCGCTTTTCCTACCCTTCACGGCCAGACAGCTACGCCATCGATGGCTTGAACCTGACGATCAACCCCGGTGAAACCTTGGCGCTCGTCGGCCCTTCCGGTGCAGGCAAGTCGACGATTTTTGACCTGTTGTTGCGTTTCTACGATCCCCAGCAAGGCCGCATCCTGCTCGAAGGCCAGCCGCTCACCGAGCTCGACCCTTTGGACCTGCGTCGCCACTTCGCCCTGGTGTCCCAGAACCCGGCGCTGTTTTTCGGCAGCGTTGAAGAAAACATCCGCTACGGCAACCCGTCCGCCACCCCGGAGCAGGTCGAAGCCGCCGCGCGTATTGCCCACGCCCACGATTTCATCCTGCAAATGCCCGACGGCTACCAGACCCACCTCGGTGACGGTGGCATGGGCCTCTCCGGTGGTCAGCGCCAGCGCCTGGCCATCGCCCGTGCGTTGTTGGTGGATGCGCCGATCTTGTTGCTCGACGAAGCCACCAGCGCCCTCGATGCCCAGAGCGAGCACCTGATCCAGCAAGCCCTGCCGCAGTTGATGCAAGGCCGTACCACGCTGGTGATCGCGCACCGGCTGGCGACGGTCAAGCATGCCGACCGGATTGCAGTGATGGATCAGGGCAAACTGGTGGCGGTGGGCACGCATCAACAGTTGATCGCGAGCAACCCGCTGTATGCGCGGTTGGCGGCGTTGCAGTTCAGTGATAGCTCACCGCTCACTACATGAAGTCAGTGTTATTGATCGTCGAAGTAGCGCTCATGCCAGTCCACCAGGGGTTGTGGCGAGTTGAGCTTCTGGCCGTAGATCACCGAATAAGACAGCACGTTCTGTACGTACTGGCGGGTTTCGTCGAACGGAATGCTTTCCACCCAGACATCGAAGCTCAGGTGGTCGGCACCCCGCAGCCACTGGCGTACACGACCCGGACCGGCGTTGTAGGCGGCAGAGGCAAGCACGCGGTTGCCGTTGAACTGGCTGTGCACCTGGCTCAGGTAGGCGGCGCCGAGCTGGATGTTTTTGTCGGGGTCCAGCACCTGGGCCGGCGAGGCCAGGGGGATGCTGAATTTGCGTGCGGTTTCCTTGGCGGTGCCGGGCATCAGTTGCATCAAGCCGCTGGCGCCGACGCCGGAACGGGCGTCGTCCATGAAGGCGCTTTCCTGGCGGGTAATGGCGAACACCCAGCTTGAATGCAGTCCGCGCACCTTGGCTTCACGCACCAGGGTGTCGCGGTGAGCCATCGGGAAGCGGATGTCCAGGTCGTCCCAGTACTGGGCCTGGCTGATGGTGCGGATGGCCGGGAAGTACCACTTCATGTCATAGGCCAGCCTGGCCTGGGCGACCATTTCATCGCGGTTGAAGTGACGGCTCACGTGGTACCACTCGCGACGGCCATCCACCACCTGGCCACGGGCGTAGAACTCCAGGGCGCGGCGCACACCTGGGGTGTTGCGCACCTTGTTCATCAACGCCTGGCTCATGAGCAGCGGCTTGTTGGTCAACTGGTACGGCGATTTGGAGCGGTCGGCGGCGAGGAAACCATAGAAGTCACGCTCCTTGGCTACGTTCTTGTACAACACCAGCGCCTGGGGGTTTTTCGGCTCGGCAAGTTCCAGGCTGCGGGCCTGCCAGTAGCGCCAGCGGTTAGTGGTGGCCAGATCTTGTGGAAGCTTGCGGGTCAACTGGTAGGCATCCTCCCAGCGCGCCAGGCGCAACAGCAGACGCAGACGCCATTCGGACACGGTGTTGTCGCGCAACTCTGGGTCATATTGGGTCATCACGTCCAGGGCGCGGGGGTCATAGCGACGGGCCAGGGTCAGGCCGATCTCCCGGGCGATCGACACTTTTTCGTCACGGGAGAAGTGCATGCTGCTGGCGTAACCATCGAGCAGCGCCATGGCCTTGTCCGGATCCTGGCGCGCCAGGCGGCGCAGGCCCAGGCCAACGGCGTCGGACATCGCCTCGGTGGCCGGCAGGAAGCGTGACGGGTCGCTGAGCATCTCGGGTTTTTGTGCCACATCCACCATCAAGCGGCCCTGAGCGCCCAGGGTGGGCAAGGTCTTGATCAGGCTGTTGGCCAATGCATAGTTGCGCGCTTCGGCGGCAAGCTTGGCACGGTCCCATATCTTCTGTTCGGTGAGCTGGCCGTCGGCGGCCCACAGGCCAAAGGTGGCATCACAGGCGGTCGGTTGGGATTTGCCGGTCATCCACAGCTTTTCGGTGGTCTTGTAGCCTTCGGCCTTCAAGTTGTGAGTGAGCTGGTACTGACCATGCAGGCAGTCCAGTTCGACGAAATTGAGCTTGGCGTCGTAGTACTTTTCAAAGGTCTGCCAGTCTCCCCGGTCGGCCAGCGAGCGCAGCCAGCGCAGTTTCATCCAGTTGGCCTGGGGTAGGTCGCCGTTCTGGGCAAGGAAGCGTTCGATTTCGTCGTTGCTCGCGGTCTTGAGGCGGGCAGTCAGTTCGTCATAGGCCAGGTACGGCGTCAGCGGGTAGTCGGCCAGGGCCTGGCTGTATTGCATGTACGGGCCGGCATCACCTCGGGCGAGGGCGCGTTTGGCTTCATCGTAATATTGGCGTTGTGTGGTGAGGTCCACGGCCTGGGCGGATTGAACGGCGGTGGCGGAAAGAAGCAGGCAAGATAAAAAGTTGAAAAGGCGACTGCGCATGAGACGTCCGTGCAGAGAAATCACGACTAGCGCCGGCACCGCCGACACTGATTGCCCTTAGCTTAGCCTTTTGCTCGGCGCCTGCGAAAGCTTTGCCGGCCGGTTCGTTCAGGTTGCTAGGAAATGTCCTACAGAACATGTCGGTAGCGAAAATGCCGACCGCATCCTGTGCGCAACTCAGGTAGAATGCGCGCCCGGTTTTTGGAGAAGCTCATGACCCTGCTCAAATTCAGCGATGTGTCCCTTGCATTCGGCGCTATGCCGTTGTTGGACAAGGTGTCCTGGCAGATCGCCCGTGGTGAGCGGGTGTGCATCATCGGTCGCAACGGGACCGGCAAGTCCAGCATGATGAAGCTGGTGAAGGGCGATCAGAAGCCCGATGACGGCTCCGTGTGGCGCACTCCGGGTCTCAAGATCGGCGAACTGCCCCAGGAATTGCCGGTGGCCGACGGACGGACAGTGTTCGATGTGGTCGCCGAAGGCCTCGACGGGGTCGGTGCGTTGCTGGCCGAGTACCATCACCTGAGCCAGAACATCGTCACCGATGCCGACCTGGACAAACTGATGCACGTTCAGCACGACCTCGAAGCCCGTGACGGTTGGCGCTTGCAGCAATTGGTGGACAGCACCCTGAGCCGCCTGCAATTGCCGGCTGACAAGACCCTCGCCGAGTTGTCCGGCGGCTGGCGTCGTCGTGTGCTGCTGGCCCAGGCGCTGGTGTCGGAGCCGGACCTGCTGCTGCTCGACGAACCGACCAACCACCTGGATATCGGCGCCATCGCCTGGCTTGAAGAAGCCCTCAAGGATTTCCAGGGCGCCGTGCTGTTCATCACGCACGACCGTTCCTTTTTGCAAAACCTGGCAACCCGCATTCTTGAGCTGGACCGTGGCGGCCTGATCGACTGGAACGGCGACTACGCCAGCTTCCTGGTGCACAAAGAAGCTGCACTGGCCGCCGAAGAAACCGCCAACGCGCTGTTCGACAAGAAACTGGCCCAGGAAGAAGTCTGGATCCGCCAGGGCATCAAGGCGCGCCGTACCCGTAACGAAGGCCGTGTGCGGGCATTGAAAGCCCTGCGCGTCGAGCGCAGCGAGCGTCGCGAGCGCACCGGCAAGGCGAATATCCAGCTGGAAACGGCGGAGAAGTCCGGCAAGCAGGTGATGGTGCTGGAAAACGTCAGCTTCCATCACCCGGACGGCCCGTTCCTGATCAAGGACTTTTCCATGGTCTTGCAGCGCGGCGACCGTATCGGTCTGTTGGGTGCCAATGGCACGGGCAAGACTACGCTGCTCAAGCTGATGCTCAGTGGTCTGCAACCCACCAGCGGCAAGGTCGAGGAGGGCACCAAGATCGACGTGGCGTACTTCGACCAGTTGCGCCACCAGTTGGACCTGGAAAAGACCGTGATCGACAACGTGGCCGAAGGCCGCGATTTTATCGACATCGACGGCCAGAGCCGCCATGTGCTCAGCTACCTGGGCGACTTCCTGTTCAGCCCGCAGCGTGCCCGTACGCCGGTGAAAGCCTTGTCCGGTGGTGAGCGCGCGCGCCTGCTGCTGGCCAAGCTGTTCAGCAAGCCGGCCAACCTGCTGGTCCTCGACGAACCGACCAACGACCTCGATGTGGAAACCCTGGAACTGCTGGAGGAGGTGTTGCTGACCTTCAATGGCACCGTGCTGATGGTCAGCCACGACCGGGCATTTCTCGACAACGTGGTCACCAGCACCCTGGTCTTCGAAGGCGAAGGCAAGGTGCGAGAGTACGTGGGTGGCTATCAGGACTGGATTCGCCAGGGCGGCTCGCCGCGCCTGCTGGGTGTGACCGAGAGCAAGTCCGGCAAGGCCGACCTGAACTCGGCAGTGGTTGCCCCGGTGAAGGCGGCGGCACCCGTACAGGAAGCGGCGCCGGTGGCGAAGAAGAAACTCAGCTACAAACTGCAGCGTGAGCTGGAAGCCCTGCCGGGTGATATCGACGCCAAGGAACAGCAGATTGCCGCGGTAGAAGCGGAAATGGCCGACGCGGGTTTCTACCAGCGTCCTGCGGCGGAAACGGCCAAGGTGATTGCCTCCCTTGAACAGTTGAATGCTGAGCTGGATGCCTTGGTGGAGCGCTGGGCCGAGCTGGATGCCTGAGTGATCCGTCATCAATAAAAAAGCCCGGCGTTCATTCGTTTGAACGTCGGGCTTTTTTACATGAAATGCGATTCAAACTGTGGGAGCTGGCTTGCCTGCGATAGCGGTGTACCAGCCACCCGATCTGTCGACTGACAGACTGCTATCGCAGGCAAGCCGGCTCCCACAGTTGATGCTCTGTATTCTTACGAGGCTTTTACCAGCTTCACGGCCAATACATCGCATGGCGCGCCGTGTAGCACGTCGTTGGCGGTGGAGCCCAGCAGCAATGCCAGGCCATGGCGACCGTGGCTGCCGACCACGATCAGGTCGCAGTTCTGCTCCTTGGCCAGATGATGAATCTCCTGACGCGGCTGGCCGTAAGTGAGGTGGGAGTTTTCCTTGGTCACTTCCGGGTATTTGACGATGAGGCGTTCCAGGCGCTCCTTGGCCTGATCGAACTGTTGTTGCTGCAACTGGGACAGGTCCATGGGCACGTCGCCGCCGAAGGCCATGGCCATGGGCTCGACAATGTGCACCAGTGACAGTTTGGCGCCGCTGGCGATGGCGAACGCGCGGGCGCGCTTGATCACTGGATCGCACTCTTCGGTCAGGTCGACAGCGACCAGAATATGTTCGTAGGACATGGGGCGTTCCTCCAGGGGACTGCAATAAGTTCAGTATGGCTGCTTTCAAGCGGATGGGGTTGCGTCAGGTCAAATCCGCTCAACTGTAAATTCGGGAGTACACATATGACGGTCTGGATAGTGGTGTCAATCCTTGCAGTGGTTCTGAGCCCTCTGGCGTGGCTGCGTCCCTCGCGCCACCAGAGCGGGCGCATGGCCCTGCGCATGGAAGCGCGCCGTATCGGGCTGACCATGCAACTGGCGCCCCAGCAGTGGCCGCACTGGTTCCAGCAGGAGCCGCCGAGCCCTTGCGCACAGTATCTGCGGCCACGACGCGGCAGTGCGCCCGCCCTCTGGAGCTACTGGCAGCCGGAGCCGGGCGTCTGGGTCAATCAGTGGCGCGAGGTGTGCGTGGACGAGAAGTTGTTGCCATATTTTTCGACGCTGCCGGCCAATGTCTACAAGATCGAGGCGGACGCGCAAATGATCGCTGTGTACTGGGGCGAAAAAGGCGAGGCGAGCGTGCTCAAAGACATCGATACCTTGTTGAAGGCCCTGGCCTGACCCGTATTTCGTGCGGGCAATAAAAAGCCCGACATCATCATCGGGCTGGAGTTGGCCAGGCAGGCCGGTAAGTCGGTGTACCGCGCCGGGTATTCTGACTGGCGCATTCGGATAGCCGCTAGCCTAGCGGGATATCCAGATCTGTACAGCCTTTTCCCACACCTTTTCCATTATTGATTTCGTGAATATTTGAATATTGACGAGTCTCGGGCCTATGGTGGGGGTTCTGAAATGACTGGAAAGTCGCGTTTTTCCTGCCCTTTCGGGCGATTGACAATTGGCCGGAATTGGATGAAGGTGGCGTACCCAAATCAAACGGGCGTATGAATTGAGCGTTTGTCTGTCGGACGACTCATACAGAAACCCGACTATCGCGTTGGCGGGTGTGCCTGGCGGATTGGCGTGAACATTGAACAAATCATCAATGTCCAACCAGAGGCCAGCGTCCAATGTGTACTGTTCAGCTTCCATATCGTGGAGATCAGTTGATGATTTACGAAGGTAAAGCCATCACGGTTAAGGCTCTTGAAAGTGGCATCGTCGAACTGAAGTTCGATCTCAAGGGTGAGTCCGTCAACAAGTTCAACCGTCTAACCCTGAACGAACTGCGTCAGGCCGTAGACACCATCAAAGCAGATACTTCGGTCAAGGGCGTGATCGTCTCCAGCGGCAAGGACGTGTTTATCGTCGGCGCTGACATCACCGAATTCGTCGATAACTTCAAGCTGCCCGATGCCGAGCTGGTGGCTGGCAACCTCGAAGCCAACAAGATTTTCAGCGATTTCGAAGACCTCAACGTGCCGACCGTTGCCGTCATCAACGGCATCGCCCTGGGCGGCGGCCTGGAAATGTGCCTGGCCGCCGACTTCCGCGTGATGTCCGCGACCGCCAAGATCGGCCTGCCGGAAGTGAAGCTGGGCATCTACCCGGGCTTTGGCGGCACCGTGCGTCTGCCGCGCCTGATCGGCGCCGACAACGCTATCGAGTGGATTGCCTCCGGCAAGGAAAACAAGGCTGAAGATGCGCTGAAAGTCGGCGCTGTAGACGCCGTGGTCGCGCCGGAAAAACTCGCCGATGCGGCACTGAACCTGATCAAGGGCGCCATCAGCGGCGAATTTGACTACAAGGCCAAGCGCCAACCGAAGCTTGAGAAACTCAAGCTCAACGCCATCGAGCAAATGATGTCGTTCGAAACCGCCAAAGGGTTCGTGGCAGGCCAGGCCGGCCCGAACTATCCGGCGCCGGTTGAAGCCATCAAGACCATCCAGAAGGCCGCGAACTTCGGTCGCGACAAAGCCCTGGAAGTGGAAGCGGCAGGCTTCGTGAAGCTGGCCAAGACGTCGGTCGCCGAAAGCCTGATCGGCCTGTTCCTGAACGATCAGGAATTGAAGAAAAAGGCCAAGGCCTACGACGAAATCGCCAAGGACGTGAAACAGGCTGCCGTGCTCGGCGCCGGCATCATGGGCGGCGGTATCGCCTACCAGTCGGCTTCCAAAGGCACGCCGATCCTGATGAAGGACATCAACGAACACGGCATCGAGCAGGGTCTGGCGGAAGCCGCCAAACTGCTGGTGGGCCGCGTTGATAAAGGTCGCATGACCGCCGCGAAGATGGCTGAAGTGCTTAATGGTATTCGTCCTACGCTGTCCTACGGCGATTTCGGTCATGTCGATCTGGTGGTCGAAGCCGTTGTCGAGAACCCGAAGGTCAAGCAGGCGGTACTGGCTGAAGTCGAAGGCCAGGTTAAGGAAGGCACGATCCTGGCCTCCAACACCTCGACCATTTCCATCAGTTTGCTGGCCAAGGCCCTCAAGCACCCGGAAAACTTCGTGGGCATGCACTTCTTCAACCCGGTGCACATGATGCCGCTGGTGGAAGTGATTCGTGGCGAGAAGTCCAGCGAAGAAGCGGTGGCCACCACCGTTGCCTACGCCAAGAAGATGGGCAAGAACCCGATCGTGGTCAACGACTGCCCGGGCTTCCTGGTCAACCGCGTGCTGTTCCCGTACTTCGGCGGTTTCGCCAAGCTGGTCAGTGCCGGCGTGGACTTTGTGCGTATCGATAAAGTCATGGAGAAATTCGGCTGGCCCATGGGCCCGGCCTACCTGATGGACGTGGTCGGTATCGACACCGGTCACCACGGTCGTGACGTGATGGCTGAAGGCTTCCCGGACCGCATGAAAGACGACCGCCGCTCGGCGATCGACGCGCTGTACGAGGCCAAGCGCCTGGGTCAGAAGAACGGCAAGGGCTTCTATGCCTACGAGGCCGACAAGAAGGGCAAGCAGAAGAAGGTGGCCGATCCGTCGGTGCACGAAGTGCTCGCGCCGGTCATCTATGAGCAGCGTGAGGTGTCCGACGAGGACATCATCAACTGGATGATGATCGCCCTGTGCCTGGAAACCGTGCGTTGCCTGGAAGACGGCATCGTCGAAACCGCTGCCGAGGCCGATATGGGTCTGGTCTACGGCATTGGTTTCCCTCCGTTCCGTGGCGGTGCGCTGCGTTACATCGATTCCATCGGTGTCGCCGAATTCGTTGCCCTGGCTGATCAATACGCTGATCTGGGCCCGCTGTACCACCCGACTGCGAAGCTGCGCGAAATGGCCAAGAACGGCCAGCGCTTCTTTGGTTAAGTGCCCAGTCGACTAGAGCGAGAATAGTTATGAGCTTGAATCCAAGAGACGTCGTGATTGTCGACTTCGGTCGTACTCCGATGGGCCGCTCCAAGGGCGGCATGCACCGCAACACCCGCGCCGAGGACATGTCGGCGCACCTGATCAGCAAGTTGCTGGAGCGCAACACCAAGGTCGACCCGAACGAAGTCGAAGACGTGATCTGGGGTTGCGTCAACCAGACCCTGGAGCAGGGCTGGAACATCGCGCGCATGGCGTCGTTGATGACCCAGATCCCGCACACCTCGGCCGGTCAGACCGTGAGCCGCCTGTGCGGTTCGTCGATGAGTGCGCTGCACACGGCTGCCCAGGCAATCATGACCGGTAACGGTGACGTGTTTGTGGTCGGCGGCGTGGAGCATATGGGCCACGTCAGCATGATGCACGGCGTCGACCCTAACCCACACATGTCGCTGTACGCGGCAAAAGCCTCGGGCATGATGGGTCTGACCGCGGAAATGCTTGGCAAGATGCACGGCATCACCCGCGAAGCCCAGGACGCGTTCGGCCTGCGCTCTCACCAGCTCGCCCACAAGGCGACCGTCGAAGGCAAGTTCAAGGATGAAATCATCCCGATGAACGGCTATGACGAAAACGGTTTCCTCAAGCTGTTCGACTACGACGAAACCATTCGTCCGGACACCACCCTGGAAAGCCTGGCGGCCCTGAAGCCTGCCTTCAATCCAAAGGGCGGCACCGTGACTGCCGGTACGTCGTCGCAGATCACCGACGGTGCCTCGTGCATGATCGTGATGTCGGCGCAGCGTGCCCAGGACCTGGGTATCCAGCCGCTGGCCGTGATCCGTTCGATGGCGGTGGCGGGTGTGGACCCCGCAATCATGGGCTATGGTCCAGTACCGGCTACACAAAAAGCCTTGAAGCGCGCGGGCTTGACCATCAACGACATCGACTTCTTCGAGCTCAACGAAGCTTTCGCCGCACAGGCCCTGCCGGTGCTGAAAGATTTGAAAGTACTCGACAAGATGAACGAGAAGGTTAACCTGCACGGCGGTGCGATTGCCCTGGGACATCCATTCGGTTGCTCCGGTGCTCGTATCTCCGGCACTTTGCTTAACGTGATGAAGCAAAATGGCGGCAACCTTGGGGTTGCCACCATGTGCATTGGCCTCGGCCAAGGCATTTCCACCGTCTTCGAACGCGTTTAAGCGTTGGGCTGACGGAAGCCGGGGCCCAGTGCCCCGGTTTTTGTTTTTTGGCGATTTTGTATTTTTTTTTTAACAAATTTTGTAAGAGGGCCAGAGCATGAAAGTCGAACCCGGGCTCTATCAGCATTACAAGGGGCCGCAGTACCGCGTTTTCAATGTGGCGCGGCACTCCGAGACCGAAGAAGAAGTGGTGTTTTATCAAGCGCTGTATGGCGATTACGGCTTTTGGGTACGTCCGTTGAAGATGTTCCTGGAGACCGTCGAAGTTGACGGCAAGCGGGTCCCGCGCTTTGCTTTGGTGCAGGTTGAACCCAGTCTTTTTTCAGGGCAATAACGGCAGGCCGCGCAGAATGCTGCGCTTGACCTCACCCGGTTGCCACTATATATAGCGTTGCCGCGACAGGCGCCAACTGCCTTTCACTTCTCGAATTCAGGAATTTTCCGATCCATGGGCAAATCGCTGGTCATTGTGGAATCCCCGGCCAAGGCCAAGACCATCAACAAGTACTTGGGTAACGAGTACGTGGTGAAGTCGAGTATCGGCCATATCCGCGACTTGCCCACCAGTGGTTCGGCCAGTGCCGCCAAAGAGCCCGCTGCCAAGCGCGGCAAGGCGGCTGCAGGCGAAGCCCCGGCCCTTTCACCCAAAGAGAAAGCGCGCAAGCAGCTGGTCTCGCGCATGGGGGTGGACCCGGACCATGGCTGGAAGGCCAAGTACGAGATCCTTCCCGGCAAGGAAAAGGTCATCGAAGAGCTGCGCCGGCTCGCCAAGGATGCCGACACCATCTATCTCGCAACGGACTTGGACCGCGAAGGGGAAGCCATTGCCTGGCACCTGCGGGAAGCCATCGGCGGTGATGACAGCCGCTACAAGCGCGTGGTGTTCAACGAAATCACCAAGAAAGCCATTCAGGAAGCCTTCTCTACGCCCGGCGAGCTGGATATCGACCGCGTCAACGCCCAGCAGGCCCGGCGTTTCCTCGACCGTGTCGTGGGCTACATGGTCTCGCCGCTGTTGTGGGCGAAGATCGCCCGTGGCCTGTCCGCTGGTCGTGTGCAATCGGTAGCGGTCAAGCTGGTGGTGGAGCGTGAGCGCGAGATCCGCGCGTTCAACCCGGAAGAATACTGGGAAGTGCACGCCGACCTCGGCACCGCCAAGGGCGCGAATGTGCGTTTCGAAGTGGCCCGCGAGAAAGGCGAGGCGTTCAAGCCGCTGAATGAAGCCCAGGCCATGGCTGCGCTGGAAAAACTCAAGGCGTCCAGCTACAGCATCATCAAGCGTGAAGACAAACCGACCAGCAGCAAGCCGTCGGCGCCGTTCATCACCTCCACCCTGCAGCAGGCGGCGAGCAACCGCCTGGGCTTCGGTGTGAAGAAAACCATGATGATGGCCCAGCGTCTGTATGAAGCCGGCTACATCACCTACATGCGTACCGACTCCACCAACCTGTCGTTGGACGCGGTGGCGATGGCGCGTACTTATATTGAAAGCGAGTTCGGCAAGAAATACCTGCCGGAAAAGCCAAACGTCTACAGCAGTAAAGAGGGCGCCCAGGAGGCTCACGAAGCGATTCGTCCTTCCGACGCCAACACCACGCCGGCCAAGCTCAGTGGCATGGAGCGCGATGCGGAGCGCCTCTACGAGCTGATCTGGCGCCAGTTCCTGGCGTGCCAGATGCTGCCGGCGCAGTACCTGTCCACTACCGTCAGCGTGGGTGCAGGCGACTTCGAGCTGCGTGCCAAGGGCCGTATCCTCAAGTTCGACGGTTACACCCGTGTGCTGCCGCAAATCACCAAGCCTGGCGATGACGACGTGCTGCCCGACATGGCTCAGGGCGACAACCTGAAACTGATCAAGCTCGACCCGTCCCAGCATTTCACCAAGCCGCCGGCCCGTTATTCGGAAGCCAGCCTGGTGAAAGAGATGGAGAAGCGCGGTATCGGTCGTCCTTCGACCTACGCGGCGATCATTTCCACCATCCAGGACCGTGGTTACGTCGCGTTGCACAACCGTCGTTTCTATTCCGAAAAAATGGGCGACATCGTGACCGAGCGCCTGTCCGAGAGTTTCTCCAACCTGATGGACTACGGTTTCACCGCCGGCATGGAAGAGAACCTCGATGACGTGGCCCAGGGCGAACGCGACTGGAAGAACGTGCTCGATGAGTTCTACGGCGACTTCAAGAAGAAACTTGAAGTGGCTGAAAGCCCTGACAGCGGCATGCGCGCCAACCAGCCGGTGATGACCGACATCCCGTGCCAGACCTGCGGTCGCCCCATGCAGATCCGTACGGCGTCCACTGGCGTGTTCCTCGGTTGTTCGGGTTATAGCCTGCCGCCGAAAGAGCGCTGCAAGGCCACCGTCAACCTGGTGCCTGGCGATGAAATCGCTGCCGATGACGAGGGTGAGTCCGAGTCGTTGGTGTTGCGTGGCAAGCACCGGTGCCCGATCTGCAGCACGGCGATGGACGCCTATCTGCTGGACGAAAAGCACAAGCTGCATATCTGTGGTAACAATCCGGATTGCAACGGCTACGAGATCGAAGAGGGCACCTACCGCATCAAGGGCTACGAAGGTCCGAGCCTGGAGTGCGATAAGTGTGGCAGCGAGATGCAGCTCAAGACCGGTCGTTTCGGCAAGTTCTTCGGCTGTACCAACCCGACCTGCAAGAACACCCGCAAGCTGCTGAAAAGCGGTGATGCGGCGCCGCCGAAGATGGATCCGGTGAAGATGCCGGAACTCAAGTGCGAAAAGGTCGACGACACCTACATCCTGCGTGACGGCGCTTCGGGCCTGTTCTTGGCGGCCAGCCAGTTCCCGAAAAACCGCGAGACGCGCGCGCCGTTGGTGCTGGAAATTGTGCCGCACAAAGATGAGATCGATCCGAAATACCACTTCCTGTGCGAAGCGCCGAAGAAAGACCCTGATGGTCGTCCGGCCGTGATCCGCTACAGCCGCAAGACCAAGGAGCAGTACGTGCAATCCGAAGTCGATGGCAAGCCTACCGGCTGGAAAGCGTTCTACGAGGGTGGCAAGTGGAAGGTGGAGGACAAGCGCCAGGGCGCTTGATCGACTAATCTGCCAAATAGGAAGGCCGCCTGAATAGGCGGCCTTTTTTTGCGCTTGCGGTGTGCTCGGCTGATCCGTGACACTGTTGAGCCAGTATCTCGCTTTTTCGTTGTGGAGACTGCCGTCATGGCCAACGAACTCTATACCCGTACCAATCAGAAAATTTACTTTGCGGGTTTGTCCCTGGAAGCTCTTGGCCGTGCTGAAGAAGGGAAGGAGATGAATGCCATCGCGTTGGTTCAGGCGGGGCGTGAGGCGGCGTTATTCCACCTATACGGCGCCTTGCTGGGCCTTTGCCATGAAATCGCCGGGTTCTACCGCTTGCCTCAGGCGGGGTCGCCCCGGGCGGAAATGATCATGACCCGTGAAGTGCTGGAGACCATGGCCATTCCTGAGCTGGCCGAGCTGGTGGAAATGGCCCAGAGCCCGGATAGCTGGGTTGCGCGCCTGCTCAAGGCGCACGCGGACATGTTCCAGCCGCCACGCATTCCTCATGTGCCCAAGGGCGATGTGACGCAACCGTTGATCGTGGCCGTGGCTCTGGAAGAAGATGAACCGAAACCCTTGAGCCGCGAAGAGCTCGAGAGCTGGCGCCAGGAGCTGAAAAAGATGGCGCTGCGTTTCCGTGAAGGTCTGAACGAGTGCTGAGGGCGTAGGCGTCGGTTTGCCGACGAATAAACAGGCACCGTTCATCAAGCCGTAAAGAAACCTCTTCAGATCCTCTGCGGGGCCGGGTGTATGACTGATATAATCCCGGCCTTTCGTGGAGAACAGACTTTTATGCCGACGTCCTTTCTTGAAATTGTTGAGTTGCCTGACGGCCGAATCGAGCTGCGTCGGGCTGAGGACGAAGGTTCTCTGGTCATTCTGGATTTTTCCGAGGACGCCAAGGCATTCCTGCAAGGCCAGCACGTGGAAGTGGCAAAAGCCATGTTGAGCGTGGGCGTTCAGATGGCTGGTCGCCTGGCGGAAGGTGAGCCGGAGAAGGAAGACGGCCCGCGGGTGCTTCACTGAGTTCAGTGAAGTAGTCCAAGAAAGCCCGGACACCACGGGTAATTTCTGTGTTTTCAGCCCAGTCGAATATTCAAACTCTGCGCATCACCTGTGCGAGCGGCGCTGATCAACTGCTGTTTGGCGCTGGCATTCAGCGGGTTCAGCCAGCTCACCACCGTATGGCTGCGGCCCAGACGCAGGGCTTCGCAGGTCAGTTGCTGGGCGCTTTGGGTGCCGCGGGGATGTAGCAGAAGGATGCGTTCTCGGTTGAGGCCGGCGTCCCGCAACCAGGCCTGGGTGAGGCTGGCGGGCGGGGCGATCAGCGTCAGCCAGCGAGCATCCTGTTCCTCACTCAGCTCTCGAAGCACTGGCGCCAGCAGGCTCAGGCAGCTCACGGCCGTACCGCGCAACGACAATTCACTGAATGCCTCAGGTTCGGCACTCCAGGGCGCCTCGACCGTTTCCTTGAGGATAGGCACAAGTGGTTGGGCCAAAAAGGCCTCGAACAGCGACAGTTGTGTGTGTTGCGGGGTGTGCACGAGCTGCATGATGCCTCCGTTAGCGGCGAATGACGCCGACGCTCAAGCCTTCGATCACCAGGTCCTGATCTTTCAGGTTCACTTCGATCGGGGCGAACTCAGGGTTCTCGGCCAGCAGCCAGACCTTGCTGCCTTCGCGCTTGAAGCGCTTGACGGTGACTTCATCACCGATCCGGGCGACGACGATCTGGCCATTACGGGCTTCGCGGGTGGTATGGACGGCCAGCAGGTCGCCATCGAAGATGCCTACGTCCTTCATGCTCATGCCGTGTACCCGCAGCAGGTAGTCGGCGCGAGGGTGGAAGAAGGTCGGGTTGATGTTGCAGGACTCCTCGACGTGCTGCTGCGCCAGGATCGGCGCACCGGCGGCTACGCGGCCGATGATCGGCAGGGTCGATTCATCCGCCTTGGCTTCAAAGCCTGGGATGCGAATGCCGCGTGAAGCACCGGGGGTCATCTCGATCGCACCTTTGCGCGCGAGGGCCTTGAGGTGTTCTTCAGCGGCATTTGGGGATTTGAACCCCAGTTCCAGCGCAATTTCAGCTCGTGTGGGCGGATAGCCGTTGTCATCGAGGCAGCGCTTGATAAAAGCCAGAATCTCAGCTTGGCGTGGCGTCAGTTTTAGCATGTTGATCGCTCTGTCTTTTTATACAGTGACTGGGATTATATACAGTGAACTGCACTTGGCAATCCTCCTTTTCAGGCACTCCGCTGGACGGTCATCCATCAGCCTTCCGACAAGCCATGGATAGCGCTGCCTACAGACCCTGCGGGATGTGATTAAATACGCATGAAATAGATGACTGCTTGGCCGGAAAACGGCCTCGCAGGCTTGACAAGACACACCCTGAAACGTATGTTTCAAACAAGTGTTTGTCAGGCGGAGTAGCCATGGCCCAGTCGGAAACCGTTGAACGCATTCTCGATGCTGCCGAGCAATTGTTCGCGGAAAAAGGATTTGCTGAAACTTCATTGCGCCTGATCACCAGCAAGGCCGGGGTGAACCTGGCGGCGGTGAACTATCATTTCGGTTCGAAAAAAGCCCTGATCCAGGCAGTGTTCTCGCGCTTCCTGGGGCCATTCTGCGCGAGTCTCGACCGTGAGCTCGAGCGCCGTCAGACCAAGCCTGAGCACAAGCCGAGCCTGGAAGAACTGCTGGAAATCCTGGTCGAGCAGGCGCTGGTGGTTCAACCGCGCAGTGGCAACGACCTGTCGATCTTCATGCGCCTGCTGGGCCTGGCCTTCAGCCAGAGCCAGGGCCACCTGCGGCGTTATCTGGAAGACATGTACGGCAAGGTATTCCGCCGCTATATGTTGCTGGTCAACGACGCTGCGCCACGCATCCCGCCCATCGAACTGTTCTGGCGCGTGCACTTCATGCTCGGCGCCGCGGCGTTCAGCATGTCCGGTATCAAGGCGTTGCGTGCCATCGCCGAGACTGACTTCGGCGTCAACACCTCGATTGAGCAGGTCATGCGCCTGATGGTGCCCTTCCTGGCTGCCGGTATGCGTGCCGACACGGGGGTTACCGACCCTGTCATGATCGCGGCCCAATTGCGTCCGCGCAGCAAGTCCTCGGTGTCTCCCTCCAAGGTTTGACCGCTTGGGTGGGCGCAGCCTTTTGCTTGCGCTAAGCTAGCCGCCATGCCGATTTCAGCCATTGATTCATGACCCAGTGTGCTCACCGCGTGTACCGCGTCGTGAGCACACTGGGTTGTGTGCGTTATTTAAGGAAGGTTTATGAGTGCTGCCCTGCAAGGTTCTTTGATGGTCGACGTTGCCGGCACCTGGCTGACGGCTGAAGATCGCCACCTGTTGCGCCAACCTGAAGTGGGCGGCCTGATCATTTTTGCGCGCAATATCGAGCATCCACGCCAGGTTCGTGAGTTGAGCGCGGCCATCCGTGCGGTGCGTCCGGATCTGCTGCTGGCGGTCGACCAGGAAGGCGGTCGCGTACAGCGTCTGCGCCAGGGGTTCGTGCGCTTGCCGGCCATGCGTGCGCTGGCGGACAACCCCAATGCCGAGTACCTGGCCGAGCAATGCGGCTGGATCATGGCCACCGAGGTTCTGGCGGTTGGCCTCGACCTGAGTTTTGCCCCGGTACTGGACCTGGACTATCAACGCAGCGCCGTGGTCGGCACCCGTTCCTTCGAAGGCGACCCCGAGCGCGCAGCGCTGCTGGCCGGCGCCTTTATCCGCGGGATGAATAGCGCGGGCATGGCCGCCACGGGTAAACACTTCCCCGGCCACGGTTGGGCCGAGGCCGATTCCCATGTGGCGATCCCCAACGACGAGCGCAGCCTGGAGCAGATTCGCGCCCATGACCTGGTGCCGTTCGCCCGTCTGAGCCGGCAGTTGGCGGCCGTGATGCCGGCCCATGTCATCTACCCGCAGGTCGATGCCCAGCCGGCCGGCTTCTCGCGCCGCTGGTTGCAGGACATTCTGCGCGGTGAGTTGCAGTTCGATGGCGTGATTTTCAGCGATGACCTCTCCATGGCCGGAGCGCATGTGGTGGGTGATGCCGCCAGCCGCATCGAAGCGGCACTGACGGCAGGTTGCGACATGGGGCTGGTGTGCAATGATCGTGCGGCGGCTGAACTGGCGCTGAGTGCGGCCCAGCGGCTGGGGGTCAAGCCTTCGGCACGTATTGCGCGCATGCGCGGCCAGGCGATTGCGTCGACGGACTACAAGCAGGATCCGCGCTGGCTGGCGGCGCTGACTGCGTTGCGGGATGCTCAGTTGATTGACTGAAGACTGCGGTGTAACGGTCAGCGCTTCTCTTGTTTGTTGGGCAGCGGCGCAAACAGCGCTTCGATATCCTCGTTGCCCAACTGCCAATCTCCCGTTGTGCGCCCATCCAGCACACCCGCCGCCAGATCGGATTTTTCCTTCTGTAGGTGCTGGATTTTCTCTTCCACCGTGCCCCGGGCAATCATCTTGTAGACGAACACCGGCTTCTCTTGACCGATGCGGTAGGCGCGGTCGGTAGCCTGGTTTTCCGTGGCCGGGTTCCACCATGGATCGTAGTGGATCACGGTGTCGGCTTCGGTGAGGTTCAATCCGACGCCGCCGGCTTTCAGGCTGATCAGAAAAATCTGCAGCTTGCCGCTCTGGAAGTCTTTCACGGGTGTACGCCGGTCGCGGGTCTGGCCGGTGAGCAGCGCGTAGGCCACATTGCGTTTTTTCAGCTCGATCTCGATCAGGCCGAGCATCGAGGTGAACTGGGAAAACAGCAGAATGCGTCGGCCTTCGGCGAACAGTTCTTCGAGCATCTCCATCAGGCTGTCGAGCTTGCCCGAACTGCTGCCACGGGCGGGCAGGGTGGCTTCGTTGACCAGGCGCAAGTCGCAGCACACCTGACGCAACTTGAGCAGTGCCTCGAGGATGATGATCTGGCTGCGCGCCACGCCTTTGCGGGTGATCTCGTCGCGCACTTTTTTATCCATGGCCAGGCGCATGGTTTCGTACACGTCACGCTGGGCCTCATTGAGGTCGACCCAGTGGATGATCTCGGTCTTGGGCGGCAGCTCGGTCGCCACTTGTTCTTTGGTGCGGCGCAGCAGGAAGGGTTTGATCCGACCGTTCAGGTGCTGCAATCGTACATCACTGGCGCGCTTTTCTATGGGCACCCGGTAGTCGCGATTGAAGCTTTTCACGTCGCCGAGCCAGCCCGGCAAAAGGAAGTGGAACAGCGACCACAGCTCGCCCAGGTGATTCTCCAGTGGTGTGCCGCTCAGGCACAGGCGCTGTCGCGCATTCAGCTCGCGGGCCGCCTGGGCCGCCTTGCTGGTAGGGTTCTTGATGTACTGGGCTTCGTCGAGGATCAGCACATGCAAGGGCAGTTTGGCCAGGTGTTCGATGTCCTTGGGCAGCAGAGCGTAGGTGGTCAGCAGCAGGTCGTAGTCCGAAAGACCCAAGCCTTTGGAGGACGTGAAGTGCTTCTTGCGCCCCGCGCCGTACAGGGCCAGGACCTTGAGTTGCGGGGTGAAGTGCGCAGCTTCGTCCAGCCAGTTGGGGATCAGGCTGGTGGGCATCACCACCATGCACGGTCGGTCCAGACGTCCGGCAATTTTTTCGCTGAGAATGTGCGCCAGGGTCTGCAAGGTTTTACCCAGGCCCATGTCATCCGCGAGAATCCCGCCCACCTCGAGTTGGCGCAGCGACTGCATCCAGCTCAAACCTTCCAGCTGGTACGGGCGCAAGGTGGCGTTCAAGCCTTCGGGCGCGACGCAGGTGAAGTCGCGGATATCGCGCAAGCGCTGGGCAAAGTTGCGGATTTTTTCGCCACCTTCCCATTGCAGTGGCATGTCTTCCAGCGGGTTCAGCCGAATCGCGTCGGCCTTGGCCAGGCGCAGTGCGGTGGTGCCGGTGTCCTGCAGGTAAAACTCGCCGAGGGTCGCCAGCACCGGTTTCAAGCGGCCGTAGGGCAACGCGACTTGTATCGGGCCGTGGCCATTGGGCAGGCCGGGGATATTCACCAGGATCAACTCGTCATCGCGGCGCCGCGCGAGTTTCTCCGGGTTGAGGATTTCGGTGTGCGAGCGCATCAGGTTCAGCAGGATCGGCAGCAGGCTCAGCCGCTGACCATTGACGATGATCCCCAGCTCCAGGTCGAACCAGTCTCGCTCGGGGCCTTCGTCGACCGTGGCGTACCAGTCGTCGACGGCGCTCAGGTCGAAGCCGAAATCATCATCGATCAACAGTTCCCAGCCCTCGGCCCGCAAGGTCGGTGTGGCATTGAGGGTGAAGGTCAGCCAGGCACTGTCGTTGACCATCTCGAACAGCTCGCCGGCGCTCTCCGGCAGGGCTTTGCTCTGGCGCGTGGCGACCTTGAACCCCAGCAGGCGCAATTGTTCGCGGTAGCGCTGTTCCTGTTCGGGGTGGCGCTTGATGCGCAGGGTCTGGGTTTCCTGGCGCACGATGATGTCCGCGTTTTTCTGCCCGCTGACGTAATGGTCCAGGTAGTTGAATGCCAGCGCCGCGCGGTGCTGGATATAGCGTTGCATCTTGCCGTTGCGCGGCTCGAACGCACTGAACTCGACGCTGGCCATCCACAGGCGCGGCACGGGCTGCACGTCTTCCATTACCACCTGCGGCAACACCACGCGGTTATCCAGCACCGCCTGGAGTTTTTCCAGTAGCTCGGCATCCTGGGCGGCGGCGGGGTAGGCCAGGGTTTCCTGGACCTTGAGCAAGACCGCCGCGATATGTTTGCAATTGGTGTGCACCGGGCAGGTACAACGGCTGTCCACCAGGATCAGCGTGCCCTTGGCCGATTCGCGCAGGGCAATGGTCTGTCGGTAGACGTTGCCGCCCGAGCCTTCGCAACTGGCGACGATGGTACTGTCGCCGGACTCCACGATCCGTACGCGGTTCTCCAGGGCATAACGCCGCCCACGCTCCAGGCTTTGCTCCTTGAAACGGTTGGCCCACGATGGGGCCAGGGGTTTGGTCAACGACGGCGTCACGGACATGGCGCGGGATCAGTCCTGAATATCGGGCGGTGGTGCGCTGGGGGGCTTGGCGGTCAGCGAGGTGATTTTGATCAGCAGCGCCAGGTGGCCGCCATCCAGGTAGTTGAGTTGGTTGTTCTTGGTGCGCACATCTTTCTGCGCCAAGTGTTCACTGGCGACCACGCTGCCGTTGCCGTCGAACTGGTTGATCCAGAAGTCCGCGTCGATATCGGTGAAGCGACCCAGTTGCAGACTGAGCACGCCTTCGATGGGGAACTGGCCGAACTGCTCCTGGCCGTCGGTGATCGCGATCTTGACCGGTTGTTCGCCGAGGTTCTGCTCCCAGGCTTTGTGCGTGAGCACGGTGTAGCTGTTGTCGGCCTTGAGCTTGTCGACGATGTTGTTCAGGCGTGGCGTGCTCAGTGTGTCGCTGCCCAGGCGCGTGGCGCCAGCATCCCAGTTTTCCGGCGCGGCGCGGCTGTTGATCACTGGCTCCGCGTTCTGGCGCACCAGGATCATTTCCACCTGGTAAGGGCTGTCGGCGAACGCCGCAGGTGCCACTACCACCATCAACAGGCTCAGCATGCGGAACAGGCGCATTGGGGGCGTCCTTCAAGCAGATTTCGGGATGAGGCGCTCGAACAGCGCCTCCAATGTATTAAAGCGTTCTTCGGCGCGTTCCATCGGCACCATGAACTTGAACAGCGTAGCCCCTTCGAACTTGTAGCGATTGGGCTGGCCCTGAATCAGTTTGATCAGCACCAACGGGTCCACCGGCGTCTGCGCTTCGAACTCGATACGCCCACCTTGCGGGCCGGCGTCGACTTTCTTGATGCCCAGTTGTTCGGCCTGCAATTTGAGCAGGGTCAGGCGCACCAGGTTCTTGGTCGGCTCGGGCAGCAGGCCGAAACGGTCGATCATCTCGACTTGCAGGTCCTTGAGGCCTTCCTCGTCGGTGGCTGACGCGATGCGCTTGTAGAGGATCAGCCGTGCATGGACGTCCGGCAGATAGTCCTCGGGGATCAGCGCCGGCAGGCGCAAGTTGATTTCCGGACCGCCCCCCAGGGGCTGGTCAAGGTTGGGTTGCTCGCCCTTGCGAATGGCTTTTACCGCGCGTTCGAGCATCTCCATGTACAGGGTGAAACCCACGGCCTGGATCTGCCCGCTCTGGCCATCGCCCAGCAGTTCGCCGGCGCCACGGATTTCCAGGTCGTTGGTGGCCAGCACAAAACCGGCGCCCAGGTCCTGGGTGTTGGCGATGGCCTCCAGGCGCTTCTCGGCATCGCCGGTGACTTGCTGGCGCGGCGGCGTCAGCAGGTAGGCATAGGCCTGGTGGTGGCTGCGCCCGACGCGCCCCCGCAACTGGTGCAGTTGGGCCAGGCCGAACTTGTCGGCGCGCTCGATGATGATGGTGTTGGCGCTCGGCACGTCGATGCCGGTTTCGATGATGGTCGAGGCGATCAGCACGTTGAAGCGCTTGTGGTAGAAGTCACTCATGACCTGTTCGAGTTCGCGCTCGCGCATCTGCCCGTGGCCGATGCCGATGCGCGCTTCGGGCACCAGTTCGGCGAGGTCGGCGGCGCATTTCTCGATGGTCTTCACGTCGTTGTGCAGGTAATACACCTGGCCACCGCGCAGCAATTCACGCAGCAGTGCTTCCTTGACCGTGCTTTTGTTCTGCTCCATGACGAAGGTGCGCACCGACAACCGGCGCGCCGGCGGCGTGGCGATGATCGACAGGTCGCGCATGCCCGATACCGCCATGTTCAGCGTGCGCGGAATCGGCGTGGCGGTGAGTGTGAGAATGTCGACTTCACTGCGCAGGGCCTTGAGCTGTTCCTTCTGGCGCACGCCAAAACGGTGCTCTTCGTCGATGATCACCAGGCCCAGGTTCTTGATCTTCACATCGTCCGACAGCAGCTTGTGGGTGCCGATCACAATGTCGATCTTGCCTTCGGCGAGGTCGGCCACGGCCGCGTTCACTTCCTTGGCCGATTTGAAGCGGCTCATCACTTCCACGGTCACCGGCCAGTCGGCAAAACGATCGCGGAAGCTGTTGTAGTGCTGCTGGGCGAGCAGGGTGGTCGGCACCAGGATCGCCACTTGGCGGCCACCGTGCACGGCAATGAAGGCCGCGCGCATGGCCACCTCGGTTTTGCCGAAGCCCACGTCGCCGCACACCAGGCGGTCCATCGGCTTGGGCGCGAGCATGTCGGCGCGCACTGCATCGATGGCGGTTTGCTGGTCCGGGGTTTCCTCGAATGCGAAGCCTGCGCTGAACGTGGCGTAGTCGGCTTTCGGGTCGGTGAACGCGTAACCCTCGCGGGCGGCGCGGCGGGCGTAGATGTCGAGCAATTCGGCGGCCACGTCGCGCACCTGCTCGGCGGCCTTGCGCTTGGCTTTTTGCCAGGTCTCGGAACCCAGGCGATGCAAAGGCGCCAGCGCGTCGTCACTGCCGGTATAGCGGGCGATCAGGTGCAGGTTGGCTACCGGCACGTAGAGCTTGGCGCCTTCGGCATATTCCAGGGTGAGGAATTCGGCGGCCTGGTTTTCGATTTCCAGCGTCTGCAGGCCCAGGTAGCGCCCCACGCCATGGTCGATGTGCACCACCGGTGCGCCTTCGCGCAGTTCGGTGAGGTTTTTGATGACCGCGTCGTTGTTGGCATCGGCGCGTTTTTCGCGGCGCCGGCGTTGCATCACGCGTTGGCCGAACAGCGGGCTCTCCGCGATCAGGGCCAGTGCCGGGTCGTCCAGTTGCAGGCCTTCGTCGAGCGGTGCGATGGTGATCGCCAGACGGTCCTTGCTCGCGACGAAATCAGGCCAGCTGTCCACGGTTTTCGGGCGCAGCTTGAGACGTTCCAGCAATTCCAGCAGCACTTCGCGACGCCCGGCGGACTCGGCGGTGAACAGCACGCGGCCGGGGAAATCCGCGAGGAAGTTCGACAGCGCCTCCAGCGGCTGGCTGGCCTTGGCTTCAATCGCCAGGTTCGGCAGCGCCTGTGCCGGGAAGCGCGAGCGGCCGGCGCCGGTGTCCACGTCCTGTTGGCTGGCGACGATACGTGGCCAGTCTTTCAGGCGGGCAAAGCAGTCTTCCACCGGCAGGAACAGCTCCGCCGGCGGCAACAAAGGCCGGGACGGGTCGATGCGGCGTTCTTCGTAACGGTTGCGCACATCGTTCCAGAAGTTTTCCGCGGCCTGTTCGATACCCGGCAGCGAAAACACCTGGGTGTCCTGGGGCAGGTAATCGAACAGCGTCGAGGTTTCGTCGAAGAACAGGGGCAGGTAGTACTCGATACCGGCGGGGGTGATTCCGCTGCTCAAGTCCTGAAAGATTGGGCAGCGACGGAAGTCCACGTCGAAACGCTCGCGAAAACGCGCCTTGAAGCGGGTGACGGCGTCTTTTTGCAGCGGGAATTCCTTGGCCGGCAGCAGCTTGACCGACTCGACTTTGTCGATGGAGCGCTGGTTTTCCGGGTCGAAGGTACGCAGGGTTTCGATTTCGTCATCGAACAGGTCGATGCGATACGGCAGTTTGCTGCCCATCGGGAACAGGTCGAGCAGGGCGCCGCGGACGGCGAATTCGCCATGCTCGTACACCGTATCGACGCAGCGATAGCCGCTCGCTTCCAGGCGCGTGCGCATCTGGTCCACGTCCAGCTTCTGGCCGACATCCAGCACCAGACTGCTGCCCAGCAGGAACTTGGTCGGGGCCAGGCGGTGCAGCGCCGTGGTGATCGGCACCACCAGCACGCCGTGGTCCAGTTCCGGCAGGCGGTACAGGCTGGCGATGCGCTGGGAAACGATGTCCTGGTGCGGCGAGAACAGGTCGTAGGGCAGGGTTTCCCAGTCAGGGAAATGCAGCACCGGCAAATCGGGGGCGAAGAAGCTCAGCTCCTGCTCCAGCCGCTCGGCGCTTTGGCTGTCGGCGGTGAGCAGCAGGGTAAAGCGCTTGGCTGCGCTGGCAGCCTCGGCAATGGCCAGGCTCAGGGCGGCACCGGGCAGATTGCCCCAGTGCTGTTTACCTGCCGCGGCAGGGAGTAGCGGTAGACGCAGAACGGGCACGGAAGGTTGAGCTCCAAGCGTTGCGACAAAGTCGGTAATTGTAACGGCCTGAGGTGCCGCCTGTCAGTTTCTCACTGAGCCTATTACGGATCCGGGGAAATGTAGTGGCTATGACAAAAAATGCTGTCTTTCGACTCATTATGTAGTGCGAAAGTTGACGTATATTTCGGAGGGTTACGGACAAGTCGGCCCGTTCGTTATTTTGAGGTTGGCCTGAAACCCGCGTATTTACAGGGCTCTAGCGGGGTGATCGGTTTTTTGCAAGGGCTTTAGTTGCGGCTCGCGCATTGCTCAGGGCTTGTGTGGGCGGCATAATGTAGCCCCTTTTTTAAGCCCCTACATGTGGAAGGTTCCCGTGACTCAGAAGCCCGACCAGTGTCTTGGTGAATGGATTGATCGTGAAGCCCTCGCGGAAGCGATGATTCCGCTGATCGGTCAGCTGTACCGCAATAACAATGTGGTGAGCTCGATCCATGGCCGCAGCCTGATCAACCAATCGGTCATCGCGATTCTCAAGGCGCACCGTTTTGCGCGTCACCGTTCCCTTGACGAAAGCGAACTCTCCGTCCACGAAACATTCCCACTGCTCAAGGCCATGAGCGAGCTCAAGCTCGGCGCGGCCTCGGTGGACCTGGGCAAGCTGGCGAACAAATTCAAGGCCGAAGGCAATGGCCGCACCGCCGATCAGTTCGTACGCGAAGAACTGGCCGACGTGGTCGGTCAGCAAAACGCTGCGGCCCGCAAAGGCACAGACGTGGTCCTGTACGGTTTCGGTCGTATCGGCCGCCTGCTGGCGCGCATCCTGATCGAAAAAACCGGCGGCGGCGACGGCCTGCGCCTGCGTGCGATCGTCGTGCGCAAAGGCGCCGAGAACGACCTGACCAAGCGCGCAAGCCTGCTGCGTCGCGACTCGGTACACGGTCCGTTCAACGGCACCATCGTCATCGACGAAGAAAACAACACCATCACCGCCAACGGTAACCTGATCCAGGTGATCTACGCGAAGAGCCCGACCGAGGTGGATTACACCCAGTACGGCATCCAGAACGCGCTGCTGGTGGACAACACCGGTGTATGGCGTGACGCCGACGGCCTGGGCCAGCACCTGGCCTGCCCGGGTGTCGACCGCGTTGTGTTGACCGCGCCTGGCAAGGGCAAGCTGAAGAACATCGTTCACGGCATCAACCACGCTGAAATCACCGCTGACGACAAGATCGTCTCCGCCGCTTCGTGCACCACCAACGCCATCGTGCCGGTGCTCAAGGCTGTGAATGACAAGTTCGGCATCGTCAACGGCCACGTCGAAACCGTTCACTCGTACACCAACGACCAGAACCTGATCGACAACTTCCACAAGGGCGATCGCCGTGGTCGCAGCGCCGCGCTGAACATGGTGATCACCGAGACCGGTGCCGCCACCGCTGCCGCAAAGGCCTTGCCTGAGCTGGCCGGCAAGCTGACCGGCAACGCAATCCGCGTTCCGACGCCAAACGTGTCGATGGCCATTCTCAACCTGAACCTCGAGAAAGCCGCTACCCGTGAAGAGATGAACGAGTACCTGCGCTACATGGCGCTGCACTCCGAGCTGCACAAGCAGATCGACTTCGTCAATTCGCAGGAAGTGGTGTCCACCGACTTCGTGGGCTCGCGCCACGCCGGTGTGGTAGACGCCGAAGCGACTATCACCCAGGACAACCGTGTCGTGCTGTACGTGTGGTACGACAACGAGTTCGGCTACAGCTGCCAGGTGGTTCGCGTGATGGAAGACATGGCCGGGGTCAACCCGCCAGCGTTCCCGCGCTAAGCCTGTGCCATAAATGAAAACGCCCTGACTTGTCGGGGCGTTTTTGTATCCGCCCGGGGTGACTCTGGCGGTTATTTGCAGCAGGATGTTCTGTAGTGCAGGCAATACTGGCCTACGACGCGACCAAGGGTTAATGTGCGCGGCGTTGAGCCTTATATAGACTGTGCCCCGGTTCACACACTTGAGCCAAATTGTCCTTCATGACCGCTGGCCGCGGCATGATTTAGCCCGGCGTCCAACCGTACGCCTGGCCTGTTCTGAGGAGTACGCATGGCTGTCTACAACTACGACGTGGTGGTACTGGGTTCCGGCCCGGCTGGAGAAGGTGCGGCGATGAATGCCGCCAAAGCTGGGCGCAAGGTGGCGATGGTCGATAGCCGTCGCCAGGTCGGCGGTAACTGCACCCACCTGGGTACCATCCCGTCCAAGGCTTTGCGTCACTCGGTGCGTCAGATCATGCAGTTCAACACCAACCCGATGTTCCGGGCCATTGGTGAGCCGCGCTGGTTTTCGTTCCCGGACGTGCTCAAGAGCGCCGAGAAAGTCATCTCCAAACAAGTCGCCTCGCGCACCGGTTACTACGCGCGCAACCGTGTCGACCTGTTCTTCGGCACCGGCAGCTTCGCCGATGAGCAAACCGTCGAAGTGGTCTGCCCCAACGGTGTCGTCGAAAAGCTGGTGGCCAAGCACATCATCATCGCCACCGGTTCGCGCCCGTATCGCCCGGCCGATATCGATTTCCACCACCCGCGTATCTACGATAGCGACACCATCCTGAGCCTGGGTCACACCCCGCGCAAACTGATCATCTACGGTGCTGGTGTGATCGGCTGTGAATATGCCTCGATCTTCAGCGGCCTGGGTGTGCTGGTGGAGTTGGTGGACAACCGTGACCAGTTGCTGAGCTTCCTCGACTCGGAAATCTCCCAGGCGTTGAGCTACCACTTCAGCAACAACAACATCACTGTGCGCCACAACGAAGAGTACGAGCGGGTCGAAGGCCTGGACAACGGGGTGATCCTGCACCTCAAGTCCGGCAAGAAGATCAAGGCCGACGCCTTGCTGTGGTGCAACGGCCGTACCGGCAACACCGACAAGCTGGGCATGGAAAACATCGGGGTCAAGGTCAACAGCCGTGGCCAGATCGAGGTGGACGAGAACTACCGCACCTGTGTGCCGAACATCTATGGCGCCGGTGACGTGATCGGCTGGCCAAGCCTGGCCAGTGCCGCCCACGACCAGGGCCGTTCGGCCGCCGGCAGCATCGTCGACAATGGCAGCTGGCGTTATGTGAACGACGTGCCGACGGGGATCTACACCATTCCCGAGATCAGCTCGATCGGCAAGAACGAGAGTGAGCTGACCAAGGCCAAGGTGCCTTACGAAGTGGGCAAGGCGTTCTTCAAGAGCATGGCGCGAGCGCAGATCGCCGGCGAGCCGCAAGGCATGCTGAAAATCCTGTTCCACCGTGAAACCCTGGAAGTCCTGGGCGTGCACTGCTTCGGCTATCAGGCCTCGGAGATCGTGCACATCGGCCAGGCGATCATGAACCAGCCGGGTGAACTGAATACGCTCAAGTATTTCGTCAACACCACGTTCAACTACCCGACCATGGCCGAAGCCTATCGGGTAGCGGCCTACGACGGCCTCAACCGGCTTTTTTGAGCGGCTCCGGCCGGTGGCCTGAGCCGGCCGGGGAGACCGATTTCAGTAATTCCCGAGGGTGGCAGTGGCCAAACCGGGAAAGTCTGTAATCAGGCTATCTACGCCGAAGTCGGCGAGCCTGCGCATCAGCGCGGGTTCGTTGACTGTCCATACGGACACGTGCAAACCCTGGCGCTGGGCTTTTTCCAGGCGTTCAGGGGTGCACAACGTCCAGTTCAACGCCAGAATCTCGCAGCCGTAGTTCTGCGCCACCTTCAGCGGATCGAGCCAGGCGTATTCGGCCACCAGGCCGCGTGACAGGTCGGGGGTGAGTTCAACTGCGGCTTTCAACACTTCCCGCGAGCTCGAGGTCACAGTGACCTTGTCCATGATGCCGAAGCGTACGGCCATTTCACGGATCGCCAGCACGGTGGTCGCCGCGCGAGTGCGCGAAGCGCTTTTGACTTCCAGTTGCCAGTGATCGAAGTCGCATTGCTCGAACAGTTCTTCCAGGCGCGGGATCGGACACGGCTTGACCCAACCCGGGCCGCCTTTGCGCGCGTCCATCTTCACCAGGTCCGCCGCCGAATACTCGACGACCTTGCCGCGCCGGTCGGCGGTGCGCTTGAGGGTCGGATCGTGGATGACCATCAGTTCGCCGTCCATGGACAGGTGCAAGTCCAGCTCGCAGCGGCGTACGCCGTGCTTGAGGCATTCCTGAAAGCTGGTCAGGGTGTTTTCCGGTGCTTCGCCTTTGGCGCCGCGATGGCCGTAAATCAGGGTCACAGTTGCTCCTTTACGCCAGGTGTACCGGCGGGATGAATACGTATTCAGGTGTCTTGGGCGTCGCTCTGTTCCCGCGCCAGGCGTCGTTCCTGGGCTTGTTTCTGCAGGATATAGCGCGCCAGCAGTTGGCGTTGGGCATCGGTCATGGACTCGAATTCCGTGCCTACGTCAAAGCCTGTGCCCTTGGGGTCGCAATGGGTGACGCGGGCGCGCAGCAGCAGGCCCAGTGCCTGGGGCATCAGCACCAGCTTGACCGCCAGGTGCGCGCCGGTCGGCAGGGGAGTGGGGTGTTGGAAGTCGAGGCCGCCTTCGGAAATGATCACCGGTTGGGGGGCGCCGACCTCATCCAGCAGGCCGCGCGCCATGATCTGGCTGAGCAGGTCCAGGCGTTTGTTCTGCACGCGCAGGAAGGCGGCGAGGGTGCGATCCTTTTCGCTGAGCTGGCGTAACAAGTGTTGGGATTCGAATTCGCTCAGGTGCAATTCGCTGAGCAGATTGAACAGTGGTGAATCATCCAGCAACACTTCCTTGCTCGCTGCTTCGGGGGCCGACAGGCTTTTGATTTGAAGTGCGATCATGTCGTCGATACGGTAGTATTCGCGGCGTTCTTCTTCATCTAATGTCGACATGGCGAACCCCAGGTAACGGTAATGGTCAGAGTGTAAAGCTGCTTACCAGACCCCGCCACCGGGACGTCTTCTTTTCCTCCGAACAAGCCCCGACATGTTCAGACCTCTCTTCGTATTTATCGGCACGCGTTATACCCGTGCAAAGCGTCGCAATCATTTTGTGTCGTTCATTTCCTTGACCTCGATGATCGGGCTCGCTTTGGGCGTGATCGTGATGATCGTGGTGCTCTCGGTGATGAACGGCTTCGATCATGAGATGCGCACCCGCGTGCTGGGCATGGTGCCCCACGCGACCATCGAGGGCGATGCGCCCATCGGTGACTGGCAAAGCCTGGCTGACAAGGTCAAGCAGAACCCCAAGGTGTTGGCCGTTGCGCCGTTCACCCAGATGCAGGGGCTGTTGACCAATGACGGCAAGGTGCAGAAGATCCTGCTCAACGGTATCGACCCGGCCCAGGAGCGCAACGTCTCGATTATCGACAAGTTCATGTTGTCGGGCAAACTCGATGACCTGGCGCCCGGCGAGTTCGGTATCGTGATCGGCGACAAGGCGGCGGCCAAGCTTGGCGTGGGCCTGGGCGACAAGCTGACCTTCGTCGCGCCGGAAGTCACCGTGACCCCGGCGGGCATGTTTCCGCGCATGAAGCGCTTCACCGTGGTCGGTACCTTCCATGTGGGCGCCGGCGAAATCGACGGCTACATCGGCCTGACCAACCTCACCGACCTGGCACGCCTGCACCGCTGGCAGCCAGACCAGGTGCAGGGCCTGCGCCTGAAGTTCAACGACCTGTTCGACGCGCCGCGTACCTCGTGGGAGATCGCCCAGCACCTGGGTGACAGCCAGTATTACGCCCGCGACTGGACCCGTACCCACGGCAACCTCTACCAGGCCATCCGCATGGAGAAAGCCATGATCGGCCTGCTGTTGCTGCTGATCGTCGCCGTGGCAGCCTTCAACATCATTTCCACGCTGGTGATGGTGGTGAACGACAAGAAGGGCGATATCGCGATTCTGCGCACCCTGGGCGCCACGCCGGGGCAGATCATGGCGATCTTCATGGTGCAGGGCACCGTGATCGGCGTGGTCGGCACCTTGATCGGTACCGCCGTCGGCATTCTGGCCGCGCTGAATGTGAGTGCCGCCATTGCAGGCCTCGAAACCCTGATCGGCCACAAGTTTCTCAACGCCGACGTCTACTTCATCGACTACTTGCCGTCCCAGGTGCAGGCCCCGGACGTGTTGATGGTGGGCGGCGCTGCGTTGGTCCTGAGTTTCCTTGCCACCCTGTATCCAGCCTGGCGCGCGGCTCGTACCCAGCCCGCACAGGCCTTACGTTATGAGTGAATCGGGCATGAGTGAAAAAGCAATCCTGAGCTGCCGCAACCTGGGCAAATCCTACGAGGAAGGCCCGGAGTCGGTGGTCGTGCTGTCGAACCTGCAACTTGAACTGCACCCTGGCGAGCGCGTGGCGATCGTCGGCAGTTCCGGCTCCGGCAAAAGTACCTTGCTGAACCTGTTGGGCGGCCTCGATACGCCGTCCCAGGGCAGCGTATGGCTGGCCGGTGAAGAGCTATCGGCATTGGGTGAAAAGGCCCGTGGCCAACTGCGTAACCGTTCGCTTGGGTTCGTGTATCAGTTCCACCACCTGCTGCCGGAATTCACTGCCCTGGAAAACGTGTGCATGCCGCTGTTGATCGGCAAGACCGCGATCCCTGAAGCGCGCCAGCGTGCCAAGGCGCTGCTGGAGCGCGTCGGCCTGGGCCATCGGCTGGAACACAAGCCGGCGGAACTGTCCGGTGGCGAGCGTCAGCGTGTGGCGATTGCCCGTGCGCTGGTGAACAACCCGGGCCTGGTGATGCTCGACGAGCCTACCGGCAACCTCGACTCCCACACTGCCCAAGGCATCAAGGACTTGATGCTGGAACTGAGTACCCAGATGCGCACGGCGTTCCTGGTGGTGACCCATGACATGGGCATGGCCCATCAGATGGACCGGGTGCTGCACCTGCAGGAAGGTCATCTGGTCGCCATCTGACCTGTTTCAAGCCCGGTGCATGACACCGGGTTTTCTATTTTTCCAACGGTGCCCGCGAATGTTCAGACCGTTATCGATTTTCATCGGCACGCGCTATACCCGCGCCAAGCGCCGCAACCGTTTTGTTTCGTTCATCTCCATGACCTCGATGATCGGCCTCGCCCTGGGCGTGCTGGCGATGATCGTGGTGCTTTCGGTGATGAACGGCTTCCAGCGCGAAATGAGCTCGCGCATCCTCGGCATGGTGCCCCACGCGACCATCGTCGGCGTGAACCCGATCGACAACTGGCAGCCGGTGGCGGAGGCTGCGCTGAAGAATCCGGAGGTGACCGCCGCGGTGCCTTTCACGCAAATGGACGGCATGTTTTCCTATAAAGGCGCCATGCAGCCGATCGAGATCAGCGGCGTCGACCCGGCCCAGGAAGGCAAGGTTTCCATCGTGGCGCAGCATATCGTGCGGGGCAAACTGGAAGACCTGAAACCCGGTGAGTTCGGCGTGGTAGTCGGCGATATCACCGCGCGGCGTTTTCGCTTGAACGTCGGGGACAAACTGACCCTGATCGTGCCGGAAGTCAGCAGTGCCCCCGGCGGCATCACTCCGCGCATGCAGCGCCTGAACGTGGTGGGTATCTTCAAGGTCGGTGCCGAGTTGGATGGCTCCATGGCCCTGATCCACATGGCCGATGCCGCAGAAATCCAGCATTGGCAGCCCAACCAGGTACAAAGCGTGCGTCTGGCGGTGAAAGACTTGTACGCAGCGCCCAAGGTATCGTCGGACATCGCCGGTGGCCTGGGCGCATCCTACAAACCCGATGACTGGACCCACACCCAGGGCAGTCTGTTCAGCGCGATGAAGATGGAAAAGACCATGATCGGCCTGCTGTTGCTGATGATCGTCGCCGTGGCCGCATTCAACATCATCGCTACGCTGATCATGGTGGTGAACGACAAGGGGGCGGACATTGCGATCTTGCGCACCATCGGCGCCACGCCGCGGCAGATCATGGCGATCTTCATGGTGCAGGGCACGGTGATCGGTATCGTCGGCACCTTGATTGGCGGCGTGTTGGGCGTGATTGCGGCGTTGAACGTGAGCGAGCTGGTGGGCTGGGTGGAGCGTGTGACCGGGCAGCATATCTTCAGTTCGGACGTGTATTTCGTCAGCAACCTGCCTTCTGAACTGCAGGGTGGTGACGTGTTGCTGATTTGCACGGCGGGGTTCGTGTTGAGCTTTTTGGCGACGCTGTATCCGGCGTATCGGGCGGCGAAGATCGAGCCGGCGCACGCCCTCAGGTATTCGTAAGCCTTCAGGCCGCCATCGCAGGCAAGCCAGCTCCCACATTTGAATGTATTCACAGCTCAAAATGTGGGAGCTGGCAACTCAATCACAAACCTGGTCCAACCCTTGCCCGCTTCACAGTAAATCCTCCCCCCATGCGCTCGCACAATCGATTGGGTAATCGCCAACCCCAGCCCCGCATGCTCGCTGCTGCCCTCGTGGCGCGCCGGGTCCGCGCGGTAGAACCGATCGAACAATCTCGGCAGCAGCTCTGCTGGAACACCTTCCCCGGTGTTTTCCACCGATAGCCTCACCCCGGTTTCCATGTGCACACGCACTTCGCCACCGGGCGGGGTAAACCGTAGCGCGTTATCCAGCAGATTCGACAACGCCCGGCGCAACATGCCGCGATCCCCCGTCGTGTGCGCAGTGCCCTCGCGCACCAGGCTGACCTGCGCGTCCTCCGCCAGCAGTGCGAAGAACTCCAGCAAGGCGTCCACTTCATCGGCCAAGGCCAGAGGTTCGCGCCTGGGCACCAGCAAACCGTGATCTGCCTTGGCCAGGTACAACATGTCGTTGACCAGTTGCGCCATCCATTGCAGTTCTTCCAGATTGCTATGCAGCGCCTCGCGATAATCCTCCAGTGGGCGCGGTTGGGTGAGGATGACCTGGGTCTGGGTCAGCAGGTTCGACAACGGCGTGCGCAGTTCATGGGCGATATCGGCGGAGAACGCCGAAAGGCGCTGAAAGGCGTCATCCAGGCGCCCCAGCATGGCGTTGAACGTTTGGGCGAGTTCTGCCAGTTCCGCTGGCATGTGCTGGTGGGGCAGGCGTTGGGTGAGGGAGTGGGCCGAGACGTTGGCAGCCACTTCCCCCATGCGCCGCAGCGGACGCAGGCCGCTGCGCGCTGCCCAGGCACCAAGCAGCGCGGTGGCCAGGGCCGAGAGGCCGACGGTGAACCAGATCAAGCGTTGCATGCGTTGCAGAAAGTGTTGGTGATGGGTGATATCGAGCATCAGCGTCAGTTGGGGGGTGTTCGGCTGGTTCGGCAGCAAAGGGGCGTTATACACCCGGTAATCCGTGCCGGCGTTTTGCAGGCGGTGCAGGCCGCTCGCCTCGGGCAAGGTGACACCAGGGGCGGCGTCATACCAGCGCTGGCCATCAGCGCTGATGCGCAACGCAAGGTCGGGCTGGCGATTGAGTTCGGCCTGCAGTTGCGCTTCCCGCTGGGCGAACGACTGGAGCGTGTCGACGTCCTGCAGCGTGATGCGCAGCGCCGCGAGCTTGCTATCGAGCAACTGTTGGTCCAGCTCGACGAAGTGCGCCTCGCTGGCCCGGTTGAACAGCACCCCCGCCAGTAAGGACACCACGGCAGTGCAGGCGGCAAACAGCAGCGCCAGGCGGCTGGCCAGGGACAGGCGCTTGATCAATCGCACCGCTCCTCCAGGACATACCCCATGCCGCGTACGGTGTGGATCAGTTTGTCGGGGAATCCATCGTCGACTTTGATACGCAGACGGCGGACCGCCACTTCGATGATGTTGGTGTCGCTGTCGAAGTTCATGTCCCAGACCTGGGAGGCGATCAGCGACTTAGGCAGCACCTCGCCCTGACGGCGCAACAGCAGCTCCAGCAAAGAGAACTCCTTGGCGGTGAGGTCGATGCGCTGGCCGCTTCGTTCGACGCGGCGGCGAATCAGGTCCAGGCGCAGGTCGGCCAGTTGCAGGGCGGTTTCCTGGGGGGCGCTACTGCCACGGCGCAACAGGCTGCGCACGCGTGCCAGCAATTCGGAAAACGCGAAAGGTTTGACCAGGTAATCGTCGGCACCCAACTCCAGGCCGTGCACGCGGTCTTCGACGGCGTCCCGTGCGGTGAGGAACAACACCGGAATTTCCAGACCTGCACCCCGCACGGCCTGAAGAATCTGCCAGCCGTCGCGGCCCGGCAGCATGACATCGAGGATCAGCAGGTCATAGTCACCGGTCAACGCCAGGTGCTGGCCACTGGTGCCATCGGCCACCAGTTCGGTGGTAAAACCCGCCTCGGCCAAGCCCTGGCGCAGGTAATGGCCGGTTTTGGGTTGGTCTTCGACGATCAGCAGTTTCATGGGCAGCTCTTGGCAACAGGTAACGACAGGCTTTATACCGTGGGCATCGGGACGGGAGTGCAACCTGACAAAGTTGTAATCTAGCAGTCAGCTCGCTGGCAGCCGGGCAATCTTAGAGTGCTGCCCAGGCGAATCCCACATTTCTGGAGAAAGAACGATGGCATTGCGTACACCCGGGTTGCTGGCTGCTTGCCTGCTGGCGCTGAGTTTCGATGCGGTCGCCGATGCGACTCACACCTTCGCGTTCGGCCAGCCGGCGCCGGCGAGCCAGGCCACGCGCACGGTGGAAGTGACGCTGCAGGACATTGCCTTCTCGCCCAAGTCCCTGGAGGTCAAGGCCGGCGAGACGGTGCGTTTTGTGCTGGTGAATAAAGGGCAGTTGCTTCACGAATTCAATCTGGGTGATGCGGCCATGCATGCCGAACACCAGAAAGAAATGCTGAAAATGCAGGCCAGCGGCATGCTCACCGCTACCGGCATGGGCAAGATGGACCACAGCGCCATGGGTCACGGCGATATGGGCGGCATGAAACACGACGATCCCAACAGTGTGCTGGTGGAACCCGGCAAAACCGCCGAGCTGACCTGGACGTTCGCCAAGGCCACAGGCCTGGAGTTTGCCTGCAACCTTCCCGGGCATTATCAGGCGGGGATGGTCGGCAAGCTAAGCGTCGATTGATCCAGTGGCGTTTAGGCGCGGGGGCAAAGGCTGGTAGACTGCCGGGGTTTATTTAGCCAGGTTTCCGCCATGCATCCCGCAGCCGAACATTCGCCGCTGGGCAAGTCCAGTGAATACATCTCCACGTACACCCCGTCGTTGCTATTCCCGATCCCTCGCGCGGCCAAGTGGGCCGGACTGGGCCTGAGCGCCGAGACGCTGCCATACAAGGGCGTGGATTTCTGGAACTGCTTTGAGTTGTCCTGGCTGTTGCCTTCGGGTAAACCGGTGGTGGCCATTGGCGAATTCAGCATCCCGGCCGATTCGCCGAATATCATCGAATCCAAGTCCTTCAAGCTGTACCTCAACTCGTTGAACCAGACCGCGTTTGCCGATACGGCCAGCCTGGAAACGACCCTGCGTACAGATCTCAGTGCCGCCGCCGGCAAGGCCGTGACCGTGCGTATTCGTACATTGGCCGAGATCGAGGCTGAGGGCGTGATGGCTTTGCCGGGCGTATGCATCGATGGCCTGGATATCAACGTCAGCAGTTATGAGCATCCGCGCCCGGAACTGCTGCGTTGTGATCAGTCGCGTGTTGTGGAGGAGAGCGTGCACAGCCACCTGCTCAAATCCAACTGCCCGGTGACCAGCCAGCCGGATTGGGGCAGCGTGGTGGTGGAGTACCGTGGCCCTGCGCTGGATCACGCCAGCCTGCTCGAATACATCGTGAGCTTTCGCCAGCACTCGGATTTCCATGAGCAGTGCGTGGAGCGGATCTTTCTCGACCTGCAGCGGTTGCTCAAGCCCGAAAAGTTGACGGTGTATGCGCGGTATGTGCGCCGGGGCGGGCTGGACATCAACCCGTACCGCAGCACTGAGGATGTGGCGTTCCAGAATGTGCGTCTGGCTCGCCAGTAACTATCACACAAATCAAATGTGGGAGCTGGCTTGCCTGCGATGTCGGTGTGTCAGTCATCAAATGGGTGACTGAATAATCGCTATCGCAGGCAAGCCAGCCCCCCACATTGGGTCGTGCATTTGGTCTGGGATTTAGATCAGATCCCGATGTTGCCCAAGGTGATCAGAATGTTGCGCAATGTCCCGGAAATCACCGGGTGGTCAGTGTCGAACTCGATGGCGGCTTGATTCACATCATCGGAAATACTCGGTGTTTGAGTAGCCGGCTCAAGTTCAAGCTGCAATTCAAACTTGGCAATCAAGGCTTCCAGTGCTTCACGTTTTTCTTCTGGCAGCGGCGGTTCCTGTTCCAACTGCCCGCGCAGGATCTCGACCTGTTCTTCCAGCTTTTTGCGATCAGGCATGGCGTATTTCCTTTTATCGATAGGCACTGGCATAGACCACGGCGCGCCGTGAAAGGTCTACGGGCTGACCTGTAGATTAATCCACCGGCGCCGACTGTGCATGACCTCGATCAGGGCTTCTCGCCTTTGAGCCGGCGCAGACTGATGTCAGCCAGGCAGGTGTCGAGCTCGCCGAGGTGATCGATCACCGAGTGCACGCCCAACCCGTACAGTGCCACGGTGGCTTTCGCGCGTTTGTGCTCGCGTTGCTGCTCGGTGAGTGCCTGCCAGGCTTCGGGCGCCATGCCGCACAACGAACCGCAGGACGCGAGCCCGATGGTCCACAGCCCGGCGTTGAGTCCGGATTGCAGCAAGCGCGGCTCTCCACTGATCAGCACGCAGCCTTCCAGGCGTTCGATGTTGAGTTCCATCAAGGCCTGCCAACATGCATGGGGCGCCGGCCAGCGGATCGAGGAGGGTTGTGTGGCGTTCACCCAGGTCGGCAGGGCGGCGGACAAAGGCGTGGTGACGGCGGGGGGCAGCTCATCCAGCCAGGCGCAGGGCACGCCGCGCTCCTTGAGGCTGCGCAGAATCTTCAGCGCGCCCGGCGTGGCCAGGGAACTGGAAGCGGGCGTGTCGCTACGGGCCTGGGAGCCGAAATCCACGAGGCAGCCACTCAGGCCAAACAACACGGCAGTCAAGGCGGGGGGGCTGGCGATGGCAATCTCGGCGTGAGGCATTAGGACATCCCTGAAATAGCTGTGACGCTATCGATGTGGGATGACAAGCGGATGACATTGCTGATCAAATTGTAGGAATTTTGTGCATTTGGCGTGTGACGTTTCCTGCTTGCTGCCTAAATGGACACTTCCGTCATATACTGACGGCCTTATTCAGGGCATAGCGCCCATGACAGATTATTCAAGGAGCCAAAGCTATGCGCTGGAGCCAATATTTCGCTCAGCTGTCGGTGTGCGCCACTATCCTCATGGCGCCGTTCGCCGCTCAGGCTGCGTCGGAAGATGACCCGTGGGAAAGCGTCAACCGGCCGATCTTCACCTTCAACGACACCGTTGATACCTACGCGCTCAAGCCGCTGGCCCAGGGTTATCAGTTCGTGACTCCGCAGTTCATGCAGGATGGCGTGCATAACTTCTTCCGCAATATCGGTGACGTAGGCAACCTGGCCAACGACCTGCTGCAACTCAAGCCGCACGCGGCGGGCGTCGATACCGCGCGCTTGCTGATGAACACCACCTTCGGTGTGTTGGGTTTCATTGATGTCGGCACCAAAATGGGGCTGGTGCGCAACGACGAAGATTTTGGCCAGACCCTCGGCTACTGGGGCGTAGGCAGTGGCCCTTACGTGATGCTGCCGCTGCTGGGCCCAAGCACCCTGCGTGACGCGCCGTCCAAGTACGTGGACAGCTACACCCAGCCCTACCGTTACATGAACGATATCGGCTGGCGCAACAGCACGTTCGGGCTGAACATCGTTGATACCCGTGCCAGCCTGCTCGACAGCGAGAAGCTGATCACTGGCGACAAATACACCTTCATCCGCAACGCTTACCTGCAGAACCGCGAGTTCAAGGTCAAGGACGGCAAGGTGGTCGACGACTTTTAAGTCGTGATGTTTTGAAATGAAAAAAGGCGATCCGATTGTGATCGCCTTTTTTATGCGTGGTTTTCAGTGCATTTTCAGTATCTTGAGGCCCAGGTGCTGGTCATCCCCAACGGTTTTGGTCCACACCACTTCAGTGTCGGCCTCCAGACCCTTGAGCGCCGCGTGTTCCGAATCGATGCGCACGACCAGACGGTCGCCGACGTTGAACTGGCGAGGCGCCTGCACCTGCATGCCGGAGCTGGAAAGGTCCAGGCACACCCCGGCAATCTCTTGCCCGGCATGGATCAACGACACATCGGCATCCACGCGCATGCTGATGAAATCGCGTTTTTCAGCGTAGTCGCGCTCACGTTCGCTCACAGGTTCCATCCTTACTTTGTGTTGTGGTGGTGGCTGTTCTTATAACTCTCGGTGATTTGCGGTGTAAAGACGCTCGGCGACCATCGGCATGAGCTTGAAACCCCTGGCGGATGGGAGTACCGTCTGCGCCTTAGAAGGGCACCTCTGCTTTACGGTTGTGCATGGGTAAGATCCCAATGCTTTGTAGGACAGAGAGGCTAGAAAGCGAATCCAGTAGTGCGAGCCCGGCCATTGTCGAGCTGCCTACGCCAACCTAATTCTGGCGCCGTTTGCCCACATGCAAAAAACCAGTGCCACGCTGCTGATAATCGATGACGACGAAGTAGTGCGCGCGAGCCTCGCGGCCTATTTGGAAGACAGTGGCTTCAGCGTCCTGCAGGCCAGTAATGGCCAGCTGGGTCTCCAAGTGTTCGAGCGCGACCAGCCCGATCTCGTGATCTGCGATCTGCGCATGCCCCAGATGGGCGGCCTTGAGCTGATTCGCCAGGTGACCGATCTTGCCCCGCAGACGCCGGTGATTGTTGTCTCCGGTGCCGGGGTGATGAACGATGCGGTCGAGGCCCTGCGCCTGGGCGCCGCCGATTACCTGATCAAACCCCTGGAAGACCTGGCGGTGCTGGAGCACTCGGTGCGCCGTGCCTTGGACCGTGCGCGCCTGCTGGTGGAGAACCAGCGCTACCGCGAAAAGCTGGAAACCGCCAACCGCGAGCTCGAAGCCAGCCTGAACCTGCTCCAGGAAGACCAGAACGCCGGTCGCCAGGTGCAGATGAACATGCTGCCGGTCAGCCCTTGGACCATCGACGATTTCAAGTTTGCGCACCAGATCATCCCGTCGTTGTACCTGTCGGGTGATTTTGTCGATTATTTTCGTGTGGATGAGCGGCGTGTTGCGTTCTACCTGGCCGATGTCTCCGGCCACGGTGCTTCATCCGCCTTTGTGACCGTGCTGTTGAAGTTCATGACGACACGGCTGCTGTTTGAATCCAAGCGCAATGGCACCTTGCCGGAGTTTACCCCCTCCGAGGTGCTGGGCCACATCAACCGGGGCCTGATCAGCTGCAAGCTGGGCAAGCACGTAACGATGGTCGGCGGCGTGATTGATGAAGAAACCGGTCTTTTGACCTACAGCATCGGCGGCCACCTGCCGATGCCGGTTTTGTACACTCCTGACAGTGTGCGTTATCTGGAAGGGCGTGGTCTGCCCGTGGGCCTGTTCAATGAGGCGACCTACGAAGACCACATTCTGGAGCTGCCCCCGACGTTCAGCCTTACGCTGATGTCTGATGGCATCCTGGATCTGCTTCCAGAGCCTACACTCAAAGAGAAAGAAGCCGCCTTGCCCCAAAAGGTCAAGGCAGCGGGCGGCAGCCTGGATGGCCTGCGGCAGGTTTTTGGATTGGCCACGCTGGGGGAGATGCCGGATGATATCGCCCTATTGGTGTTGAGCAGGAATCTTTGATGAGTACCGGAAGAATCCAGTTCGCCGAGCAAGACGGGACTTTCGTCCTGAAGTTTGTCGGTGAAGTGCGCCTGACCTTGTGTTCGGCGCTGGATGCGACGATTGAGCGGATTTTCACTGCGCTGAATTTCTCGGCGATCGTGATCGATCTGACCGAAACCCGCAGCATCGATAGCACCACCCTTGGCTTGTTGGCCAAGTTGTCCATTCTGTCGCGGCAGAAGGTCGGCCTGTTGCCAACGGTTGTCACCACCCACGAAGACATCACCCGTCTGTTGCAGTCCATGGGTTTCGATCAGGTGTTCAACATCGTTGATCGTCCGATTCCCTGCCCGGAGTGCCTGACCGATCTGCCGTCCCAGGACCAGTCCGAGGAAGTGGTACGGGTCAAGGTGCTGGAAGCGCACAAGATCCTGATGGGCTTGAACGAGTCCAATCGTGAAGCGTTTCACGACCTCGTGAACGCCCTCGAGCGCCACTGACGGAACGCTGCCCTTGTAGCAGCGGCGCAGGGCTTCAGGTCAGCGAATAAAAAAGGGCGGCACCCGCAAAGGTGCCGCCCTTTTTTGCCGCCTTCTGTCTTACAGCTTGGCAGTCAACAACGCCTCAAGCTTCTCTTGGTCGCGCGCAAACTGACGAATACCTTCGGCCAGCTTCTCGGTTGCCATCGGATCCTCGTTGGACAGCCAGCGGAACTGCGCTTCAGTCAGATGCACCCGCGCTTCACCCGCATGCCCTGGCGACAGCTTGCGCTCCAACTTGCCCTCGTCGGATGCCAGCTTTTCCAGCAAGTCCGGGCTGATGGTCAGACGGTCGCAGCCGGCCAGTTCTTCGATCTGGCTCAGGTTACGGAAGCTCGCGCCCATCACCACGGTCTTGTAACCATTGGCTTTGTAGTAGTTGTAGATGCGTGTCACTGACTGTACACCCGGATCATCGGCGCCACTGTAGTCGTTGCCGTTGGCCTTCTTGTACCAGTCGTAGATGCGGCCCACGAACGGCGAAATCAGGTACACCCCGGCTTCGGCACAGGCCACGGCCTGGGCGAATGAGAACAGCAGGGTCAGGTTGGTCTGGATGCCTTCTTTTTCCAGCTTCTCTGCGGCGCGGATGCCTTCCCAGGTGGAGGCGATCTTGATCAGCACGCGATCACGGCCAACCCCGGCTTTTTCATACAGGTCGATCAGACGGTGCGCACGTTTGAGAATGGCAGCTTCGTCAAACGAAAGACGGGCATCTACCTCAGTGGAAATACGGCCCGGCACCACTTTGAGGATCTCTTGGCCCACCGCTACCGCAAAGCGGTCGCTGGCCAGGCCTACGTCACCGTTGCAGTCCTGCACGCTTTCATCCAGCAGCTTGGCGTAGGCCGGAATCGATGCTGCCTTGAGCAACAGGGAAGGGTTGGTAGTGGCGTCTTGTGGCTTGAGCTTGGCGAGGGTGGAGAAATCGCCGGTATCGGCTACGACGGTAGTGAACTGCTTGAGTTGTTCCAGCTTGGAAGTCATGGGCGTGCTCTGTCCTGTGGGTCTGGTGACATTACCCGAGCGCCGACAGGCGCTCAAGGGCGCAAATGCGTTCGATCGTTTGCGAGGGCAACAACCTGAAAACAGCTGTTTGAATGACCGGCCTTGCTGGTAAATAAGAGGTCCAAATGGCTGACAGGTTCAATGTGATTGAGGTTGGCAGACGAGGTTATTGCGCGAGCATTAATTAATAAGGAGAACGCTGCTGTTTGGATAATGTGAAAAATTTTATTTTTAGTTGATTGAGTTGTTCCTGTTGTTGCCTGTGCTATACCTGATTCGCAGACGCCATGTAGGCCGATAAAAACTCTGATGACTTAACTGTCCGCGGCGAAGTGCGTGTTGCCTGTTCATTCAACTCTATTTGTTCGCGTATTGCCAAGTGCAGGAGAAATGTGATGAAACGGAATGCAGCAACATTATTCGCCGTCGTGGGTTTTCTATGTTCAACAACGGTGTTGGCAGATGTCACGGTAAAGCAGGCACTTTCCCAAGGCTGTTACGACAATGAGGAAATGCGTAAAAACATTGATGCAGCCAAGGCCGCCAGCCCCATAGGCACTCGTACTCTCGAAAAGGAAAAGGAGCTGACCTCAAGCTACGGGGACAAGATCACTTACGCCAGAGTGACGGCACCTGATACCTGGGTCTATCGAGCGTATGAAGGTGCGAACACCAACAATTGGCATGTCAGCAAGCTGAAGGAGGGCGTGATCTACTCCAAGGCCCAGAACGAAGTGCAAAGGTATATACGCGACGGCCACACCGCCGCAGATTTCTGGTTGAGGGACGGACCTGACTTACAGACTCCGGGTCTTGCCAGTGCCATCTACACAACCATGCGCTTGCTCGCGCTACAATCCAGCGACACGCCGCAAAGCCAGTTTGTGAGTTTTGCCCTGGATTACGCCACCACCGGTACATTCGGAGACGCTGTGTATGCGCTTCAGGTCAATCCGGATTCACCCATTCTTGGGTTGGTCGACTGCAAAACAGCAAAGGGTGAAGTTCAAGTTCAAATTCTGGGTGGTAAAACGTTTGACACGCTGTATCGAAAACTCAGAAGTGAGCATACGTGGAAACGATATGACCGGAATACTCAACAATGGATAGCGGTGTCCAACGGAACAGTGCCGGAGCACTAAGTAAGGTATTAGCGAGGGCCGACAACTTAGTCGCGCCCTCGTTCTCAACGCCCTTCCAGCAATGCAGCGGCCTTGTCGAGCAATTCCAGTGGGTCGCTGGCCTTATGAATATCCACCGACAACAACTGCCTGAACTTGCGTGCTCCCGGGAAACCGGTGCCCAGCCCCAGCACATGCCGCGTAATGTGGTGCATGGTTCCGCCGGTGGCCAAATGCTCGGCAATATAGGGGCGTAACTGCGCCAGCGCCTCTGCCCGGCCAATGACTGGCTGTGTGCTGCCAAACAACTGTTGATCCACATGCGCCAGCAAATACGGATTGTGATAAGCCTCGCGGCCCAGCATCACCCCATCAAACGTCTGCAGGTGCTCATGGCACTGCTCCAAGGTCTTGATGCCACCGTTGAGGTTAATCTCCAGTTCAGGGAAATCCCGCTTCAATTGCGCCGCCACGTCATAACGCAACGGCGGAATGTCACGGTTTTCCTTGGGCGACAGCCCTTCCAGAATCGCAATCCGCGCGTGTACGGTGAAACTCGTGCAGCCGGCGTCCTTCACCTGCCCAACGAAATCGCAGAGCTCGGCATAACTGTCCCGCCCATTGATCCCGATGCGATGCTTCACCGTCACTGGAATCGACACCGCATCGCGCATCGCCTTCACGCAATCTGCCACCAGGGCAGGGTGCGCCATCAGAATCGCGCCGATCATATTGTTCTGCACCCGATCACTGGGGCAGCCGACGTTCAGGTTCACCTCATCGTACCCCGCGACCTCGGCCATGCGGGCGCACGCCGCCAAGTCCGCCGGAACACTGCCGCCCAACTGCAACGCCAACGGGTGTTCGGCTTCGTCATGACGCAGAAAACGCTCATGATCGCCATGCAGGATCGCGCCGGTGGTGACCATCTCGGTATAGAGCAGGGCGTGTTTGGACAGCAGGCGCAGGAAGTACCGGCAATGTCTGTCCGTCCAATCCATCATAGGTGCAACGCTGAACCGGCGTGACGGCTCTGAGCGTAAAGGGCTAGCGTTTACTGGAGATACGGCTTTTTCGGAATTCATTAGTACTGATCTTTTATACAGCGGTTTTTACCCGTTTTCCCTTGTTTTCTAGAGTCGGTTGCTACATTGGAGTGATCGAATTCGGCAATGTAGCAACTGGAAATGGGCACGATCACAGCACGTAAGCGCAAGGACAACTCGACAGCCTACACGGCGCAGATACGGATCAATCGGGATGGCAAGACAGTTTATCAGGAAAGCCAAACCTTCGACCGTAAGCAGGTCGCCCAGGCCTGAATCAAGCGACGGGAGGCCGAGCTGGCCCAGCCAGGTGCCATCTGCTGAAACCTGTTCTCTACTCTCTGGAGTTAACTATTGGGGTCGCTGGAGATAGCCTGGCATTAATATTATTTCGAAGGTGTCCGTGCGCGAAAACTTACTATATCCAGGCATTAAGAAGAGTACGGCCAAATCGTTCCCCTCTCGAATGGGAAGGGTGAGTTTGGCCATTTATTTCAATTACCATTCTATAATGCATAATTCGTTTAAATCATGGAGGACCTGCTGTGACGTCACACACAAGCGACCTGCTAGTACAACAAGTGAATTGTTTCTATAACTACACAGTAGGGCTGGATGTCACAGAGGTAGACTTGCTCAAAACAGCCAAAAAGCTGCTCAAGTCTGGCTTAGTCAGGACCGTTTGTTTTTCGGACCTAAAGGCCATTTACCTTGATGAGAATGATGATATCCAGCTCGAATGGCTTCAACCGCAAGGACGTCAATGGGATAGTCATTGGACAGTTAGGTTCAGCGAAGCCTTGCCAAAGAAAACTGTAGGGGATCTAACCCTTTGTCTGGAGTTGTCCTTCCATGAGCGGCGCATTGAAAGCGCAGAGGCTAAACAAATACCGCTATATCTGCGAGCAGCTCTATCGCCTTTAATTCTTGAGCGCGACGACTTGAGCCTACCCATCTATCCATGGCTCAAAATTTATTCTGACGGCATTATGTCTATTAGCTTTCAATTCGACTCCAAGTGGGACAATATCAGTGAAAAAGACTTCATTCAAAATATCGTCAACTTGTTTCAATGTTACTTCGATCGCATTTGGGTTGAAGCAGAGCTTCAGCGAATTGATGGAGAGCAACTTCTGCCCGGCGCCTTCGAGGGTGAAATTTCAATTGGTGGCCAGAACATTGTTGACCGAAAAACCCGTAAGCTCGTTAAAGAAATGCGCCGAAGAGCTAAAGCGGTACTTGATGAGTCCCTCTGCGCGGAAGGGCGAGTTTTCAACTTGCACGGAGAATCATGGATTCTGCACCAAATCGCCGGTTCCGAAGAAGATGCGGAATGGGAAGCAACAATTGACCTATGCCGATCCATCTACATAAACGCCATCGCCTCACAAGTAGTAGTGAGGAGTAATAAAAAAAACAAGGTAACGGCGGGAGTCCAGTTATGGCAAGGCCGTCCATCAATCTCACTAATGCGATTTGTAAACCAGCCCAAATGCAAAAATGAACTCTTCGAAAAATACGGGCCCTCGATTTCACGAATTCTGATGCGCTCCCCTGAAGTTGACAGTCCACCGCCGCTACCACCTGATTTACGTCCTTTCGATGATTATTGTTTTCACGGCAACAGAGCGCTATTGCTCTGGACTTGGATGCGGCCATGCAATGCACATGAAGATGCTTGGCGGGATGCAAACACTCGGGCTCATTTGATGGAGAATCAAGCGAGGGCTGAGCACTTTGAGTACCACAACATGCGTATTGCCCGAGCATGCGCGATCGCGAGCTCGCCACTTTCGGATGAGCGTCTTGTTTATGCGTACGAAACCCTAGCAATCGCAGACACCGTAATCCACCAATCAAGCCACTCGGGAGAAATCACAGAGGCTCTGGAATACTTGATGAGTGCCGCAGGGACAATGAACCTGGTTGCATCCGGTAAGGAGCAGGCAAGGTGGCACTTGGATGAACGTCGCTTTAGGTACGAAAAGTTGAGGTCTCGTGTGGATCGGTGGCTGGCGGGCGTGTTTGGGTTCGTTGGTGCTGCGGGGCTGGCTGACTTAGTCATTCAGCCGTTTCTCAAAGCAGTATATTCCGGTTGGGCAGACTGGTTTACCGGTTTGGCTGCATTCGCGATCGCATCATTCGTGGTTGGAATTTTTGCGGTTCCCATCTGGTTCGTTAACAAAATAAAAAAGGAATAGTTCTAATACTGGGGCTACTTACTAACAAATCGCTGACACCGGCCATTGCTTTTGCTGGAGCGAAAGCAATTTCGAGGAGTCCTCGGAAGGTGACGCTGGCGCAGGTGAATCGCCCCTGATTTCATAGACGCGCTCAATTGTCTGACTTTTGCCAATTAGCCAGTTCTGAATGACGGAAGCGGGTCGGAAGTCGCCTGACCCGACCGGCGGCTTTTGGCCGAAAACTGCCTGTCACGAATGATTCCACTAGGCAACGAGCTGTGCTGTCCGCGGTCAACAGCAGATTTCGGTATGGACAAATTAGACTCTGAAAGCCCTTCACAGGGGGATGTCCATGGCCATGGTGTATTCAGCGGAAAACTAGAGTCGGCGCGGGTTTCACTCATGTCCATGGGTTGACATCTTTCCTTTAGATCGACGAGGCTTTCGCTGATTTGACCGGTATCGGTGAGCTGGACGCTTTAGGCCAGCAGATTCGGACCCAAGTGCTTCGCTGCACTGGTATCCCGGTCGGTATTGGTATCACTCACACAAAGACCTTGGCGAAGCTGGCAAACCACACCGCGAAACGCCTGCAGGGTCTGCCCTGATCAAAATTCATGGCGCGCGATTGTAGTGGCTGTGCAAAAAATGCGCAAAAAAGTTGTTTTTAATAATTATTCGTATTGTTGTGTTGGGGGAGGTTACTGAATGGATTATCGGAATAGTGAGCCTAATGGAGTTTATATAGATGAATTTGGCCGTATAACGGAGGCGTCTGGAAGTTTTGAGAAAGCCCCACGGGATGTCGTTTATACATGGGAACCCAATGTTCTAATTAAGAAAAAGAATGGTTATTCGAGGCTGGAGATTTTTTTTGCTGCGATTATAGCTGCGTGTCTTACAATATTTTTCTTAGTTATGCCAACTGATTTTACGATTGAGTTGTCGAGGGAAACTCTGAAGTCTATAGATTATAAGGTCGTTATTGCCATTTTAGGGCTGGCGATAGGGGTGTTCCTTTGTTATGTGCAATATCGCGAAAACGCAAGTCCAAAACGGAAATCGTCAACGAGCTTTGTAGAGCTAGATGAACGTGCTAGTAATATAAAGTTTGAGTCACAAATTCTTGAGTTAAAGCACCTTCTTCATACTGCAAAATCGAAAGGGGTCGAACTATCGGACGAAAGCTCTAAGGTTGATGTTGTCGATTCACAGCAAGATCTTCGGGATGTTACCTCTGTTGAAAGTTACATTCAGGCAATTACGAAGTCTCTTGATAGGCATATAGAGCTTTCGGAAAAGAAGGCTTCTAAACTACTTGATACTGGGGCAATGTATCTGCGTAGGGGTATCTACTTTTATGTCGCTTCAATATTTGTTTGGCAGCTAATTGCTCATATGTGGGGTGTTGATAAGCAGTTGGTTTTTGGGGTGGTGTCATGCTCGTTGACATTCCTAGTGGTTGAATTTTTGGCGGCATGGTTTCTTAAGCAGTATCGAAGTTTCATAGATTCCTCTATTCAGTTTATGAAAGTTAAATCTGTTTTTGATCGTTACTTGTTATCCTATTATGCAGTTAGGGAGTTTGCTGGTGAAGGCTCCGAGGATATGGTCGAGTCGAAGGCGCAGATTTTGAAGGTGCTGTCGGAAGAGATCAAATGGCCTGAGGCATTAAATACGAAAACGGCTGATATTAATCACATGGTTCAAATGTTCGACTCATTGGCCGGAGTGCTTGAGAAGATGAAAAAGGTGCCTGCAAGAAATGAAGCGGGCGGCACTTGAGTGGTAAACATTGGGTGGTTACTTGAACTCTTCTGATCCCTAAACAAGCGGTTGGTAGCAGTGGTGAACTACGGACTTTTCACAGTTTTGAATAACCGAAACTCAGATAGGGATAGATCAATGTGGGAATTTTTTGCTAGTGACGTTGGGAAGGTTGCTCTTGGAGGTCTCATCGCAACGACCGGCTCTTTGATCCTATTTGCTTTGGGATGGGTGAAGGAGTCGCGCCTCTCATCCAAAAAGCAAGAAATCGAAGCTCAGCACCTTGGCATTCGGCTGGTACTTGTCCTAGATAAGCTTGTAGCCGATTGTTACAACGCGGTACACGATCCACTTTTCACGGATGACCAGGGCTACACCCATAGCACGGTGCAAAACCCTGAATTCGCGCTTCCTAAAGGCGGCGACTATCGGGTACTACCGACCCAGCTTATGTACGACATCATGTCGATGCCCAATCGACTCAACGCGATCAAAGAAGGCCTGGAGTCTGTCGGGGACCAGTCTTCCCCACCTGACTACGAAGAGTATTACCAGTACCGGGATGAAAACCTGTCAAAGCTAGGGTTAAGAGCAATCGGACAAATCGAATCTCTCTGTGAGAGATACAAAATCCCACCACCTGAACGGCCTAAGTATTACGACCCAAAGCAAGACTTAATATCCAAACTGGAAAGAATGGAAGAAATTGACAAGATGCGCGCTACATTTTGAGGGGCGACCACGCTGCCTGTTCAGCAATGAGCAATGCAGTCATTGATCCGTCCAAAGCCCCTCCAATTTAGGTATGTTTAATTTCTACACATACCACAGGCACGGTCTGAGACTGTTGACTTTGCTGGCGGCGACCAATGTTTACGGCGGTTTAACTCGGCCTCATATCCTTTGGTGCACGGTTCAACTCCACTTGGGCCCACCAAAATACAAGCCGTGGATAACCCGGCTTTAGTGTGTCTGGTGCAGCCATTTTAATGTGGCGGGTCTGACTACCTCCTTATCTAGCAAAAAACCTGTACATACTCTTACACAATCAGGGTGTGCCTTGATGGCGTTATGACGCGACTCATTTCTTGAGCACCTTGCATCATCTGGCAAAGGAGTGAATGGCACCCAGTTCGTATGCGTCCGGCCAAGTCATCTACCCAGCCTCGCAAGGCCAAGACATGATGTGCACTTAAAATTTAAGTGGGCACCAGTTCTAACCTATTAAGCGGGTATTTCATGCAGCCAACACGCCGTTCCTATTCAAAATCCTTCAAAGCCCAGGTCATTCAAGAGTGTGCCCAGCCCGGCGCTTCTATTGCCAGCATCGCACTCGGCCATAGCCTCAACGCAAACCTCGTCCACGTACGGTAGGTGCTACGGCGCAGGCGCACCATTTCGCTAAGGTGGGCAGTTGCGAGGCGCCCAGGTTAACCTACCCATTACAATCAAGTCATCGCGTCTAGGCGGTACGACGTTAGGCAGCCCGCTAAATAAAGTTCAGAACCCTAGGTCTTCAGGTACTCATCCATATCCAGCTCGGGAAACTTGCGCGTCATGAACTGCAGAGCATCCGGATCCCGGTTGTCCCGATAATGTCGTACGGCATTCAGGACATCGATTCCGCTCCACATCTCGGTCCATAGGATTTCGGGTTGGTGGCGCAGCAACACCTTCAGTGCTTCCAGAGAAGTACCGCCCAAATCGGTCACATGTCTTGCCGCTGAATGCCCTTGACGGTCGACAGCATGAATATCGGCTCCCGCCTGCAGCAGGCGCTCCATGATCTCGGGGTGACGTCTGTTGGTCGCCCACATCAAGGGCGTCAGTCCAAGAAAAATCGGGTCCTTGATGGGCTCGTCCGGATGCTTACCAGCCGATAATAGCGCTTCGACCACCATCAGGTCACCATTCATCGCTGCTTTCGCCAACGCGCCATCCTCGGCATACATACCGCCACGTCGCACTAGCTCCACAGCCAAGGCGGATTGCTTGTAGCCAATTGCACAACTGAGAGCGGTTTCTCCCCATTCGCCACGCAGATAACGCAACCTCCACGGCCGCGCCAATTGCAATGCAGCTTGGTCATTGCCCAGTTCGATCTCTTGAAAAAGTCGAGAGCGAATGGTTCGGCGAAACCAATGGTTCAAATGGTAAGAATTCCAGTGTTCTGGAACAGTGAAAACGAAAGTTCTCCACCCAGGAATCCGTATAACAAAAACACTTGTCATCATGCACCCGGCGCTGAAATAGATGGCCAGATACTATCGCTGCACGTTCCAATCCAGAACCCTCAGCTTTTGCTTGTACTCCTGAAACACCTATGTGTGCCGCCGTACTCGAGCAAATGAGCCGCAGATCCCGGCAGGTCGAGTTTCTGAATGCCCACGCGGTGATGTTCATCGGGTGTACAGAGTATCTGAGCGGGAAGCGGTGATGTTGCAGCGCTTGCGCTGGTGGTGAAAGTCAGACAGGCGAAAAATGTGGGGATGCAAAGCTTCATCGCATTGTTCCTTAGTGAGAGCCCACATTCACGGTGGTGTAGCCTCGGGTCCAAACCTTTCCTGTGTCTTGCCATAGAGTTCCCCGCTGACAGTTACCTTAAAAATGCTTTGAGGCGCTACCGGTCAGGCAAGTCGATGGTTGCTTAAAGTTTGCTACAAGAGCAGCGCCCAAGTGTTTTTTGAGTAGTAATTCAGGGAGCTAAAGGGAGACCTGCGTCCAATCCATCATAGGTGCAACGCTAAAGCGCCGAGACAGTGCGGGGCTTGATTCTGCTGGGCTAAAGCTTTGTTTATCTGGCATTTTACTCAACGTGTTTTGGGGCGAGTCGGTGTGATACAGCGATCACTTTCAGAACAGGGGCGCAATTCTAACAAGAGACCCAGGCGTTCGCCTGAAAACACGCTTTGCCGGTGCAGACCGGTGCAATGCCTTGGTAGTGCCCTGCCTACGTTGCATAAGCAGGGCGGCTGTAGGATGGGGCGTTGTCGTTATTTCACGAGCGCATGCCCAATGCTTGTCGCTGGATCGCTTTGCAAAAAGTTTGTCACGAGCGTGTTGAATGCCTGGGGATTTTGCAGGAACGCGAAGTGGCTGGTGCCTGGAATAAATGCCAGCGACGCATTGGGGAGGGTATTGGCAATGTAGCGAGTATGTTCTGGGCGGATAGCCTCGTCATGCTCGCCGTCAACGACCAGCACGGGGGCTTTGATGGTTTTCAGTTGTGCTTCAGTCCAATCCGGCTGGGTGCTGTACATCAGCGTCAGCTGAGCATTCAACTGTTCAAACCCCTTGGGGGTTGGGGACAGCGTTGCATATTCCTGCGGGGCGCGTTTCAGCATTTGCGCGAAGGCCGGTTTTTTATCGGCGCCGGTGAATGTTCCAGCGGTATCAACGTTTGCGCCAAAGGCGACGACGCGGTCAACTTTAAGTGGATAGCGCATGGCCAGGTCCAGAGCGGTAATGCCGCCATCGCTCCAGCCCAGAAAGTTGGCCTTGGCCACCCCGAGTTGGGTCATCAGGACTGCGACGTCGTCGGCAAACAAGTCATAGCCGAGGGGCTGTTCGCCCTGGGAGCTACGACCGTGCCCGCGGGTGTCTACGGAAATGACTTTAAAGTGTTTGGAAAGCAATGCTGCCTGGTTAGCCAGGTAGTCCGAATTGGCAGGTCCACCGTGAAGTATGACCAGTGGATAACCCTCGCCGCTGATGGAATAGGCCAACTTTATTCCATTGACATCCGCTGTTTTAAACAAGGCTGAATTTTTTGGCGTGGGTGGCAGGATCTCCCATTGATTGGCTGCTGCATGGGCAGTGCCTCCCGCTAAAAGGCCGGCGAGTAAGCCGGCATGAAGGAGGGTCGTGCGCAGGGTGATGAAGGGGGTGTTGAACAGCGAGAAGTTCATGAGCATTTACCTAGAGTTCAAGAAAAAAGTAACGTACTTGATTAGCACTAGGGAGACGCCTGAGAGGGAAATCTATTCCTGACTGGTGGTTTTCCGTAGGGCGGGTAAATGCTCTTTGGTCGAAGAGACAGAGGGCGCGCGGTGTTTTGAGGCCTGGGAGCAAACGCTCAGGCAGCGTTATCGGCAAGGTTGCAATATTGCCCTTTGAAATACAGCAACGGCTGCGTAGCAGGGCCTTCTTGCACGTTGAGCGCTTTCACTTCGCCGATCACGATCAGATGGTCGCCGGCAACATGTTCGGCGTGAATTTCGCAATCAAGCCAGTGCAGGCTGCCGGCAATGATCGGATTGCCCAGCGGCGACTTCTGCCACTCGACGTCCTGCCACTTGTCTGTCCCTTTGCGGGCGAACTGGTTGGAAATCCTGACCTGTTCACCCGAGAGGATGTTGACGACGAATCGACCGGCCTGGCGAATCTTGGGATAACTGGCCGAGCTGGACATTACGCTGAATGACACCAGTGGCGGGCTCATCGACACGCTATAGAACGATTGGCAAGTGAAACCAATCGGCTCGTCATCAATGTGCGATGTAATCACTGTGATACCGGATGCGTAGTGTCCGAGAGCTTCGCGAAAGCTCAATGGCTCGATAGCGGTATGGGGACGTGACATAAGTAAGTCCTGAATGGTGTTCGCGACTCGACACCAGTGAGGCGGGCATGGCGCAGCGTAATGATCTGGTTGATTCAAACGGCGCCAATGCCTGCTCCGATGTCAGTGCTGCACTAGTTCGAAAGTTCTCTTCGGACGATTTCTGCACCGGCACTCAATGCATTCAGCTTGCCCCTGGCCACGCGGCGAGACAGCGGAGCCATGCCGCAGTTGGTGCAAGGGTAGAGTTTGTCGGCGTCTACAAACTGAAGTGCCTTGCGCAACGTAGCGGCCACTTCCTCGGGCGTTTCAATGGTATCGCTCGCCACATCGATGGCGCCGACCATTACTTTTTTGCCACGAATGAGCTCAATGAGGTCCATGGGCACATGCGAGTTGTGGCATTCCAGCGAAATGATATCGATGCTGGATTTTTGCAGTTTGGGGAAGGCTTCTTCGTATTGCCGCCACTCTGACCCCAGGGTCTTTTTCCAATCCGTGTTGGCCTTGATGCCATAACCGTAGCAAATATGCACCGCGGTTTCGCATTTAAGGCCTTCGATGGCCCTTTCCAGGGTGGCAACGCCCCAATCATTTACCTCATCAAAGAACACGTTAAAGGCGGGCTCGTCGAATTGGATGATATCCACGCCGGCTGCCTCGAGCTCCCTGGCTTCCTCATTGAGGATCTTGGCGAATTCCCACGCCAGTTTTTCGCGGCTCTTATAGTGGTTGTCATAGAGCGTATCGATCATCGTCATGGGACCCGGCAGCGCCCATTTTATGGGCTGTTGGGTTTGCTGACGCAAGAACTTGGCATCTTCCACAAACACCGGTTTCTGGCGGGCAACAGCGCCTACCACAGTCGGTACGCTCGCATCGTAGCGATCACGAATTCTGACGGTTTCACGTTTTTCGAAATCAACGCCGCTGAGGTGTTCAATAAACGTGGTGACGAAATGCTGGCGAGTTTGTTCACCGTCGCTGACGATATTAATACCGGCGTGTTGTTGTTCCTGCAATGACAAACGCAAGGCATCCTGCTTGCCTTCAATCAAGGCGTCGTCTTGCAATTTCCAGGGTGACCAAAGGGTTTCCGGTTGTGCCAGCCAGGATGGTTTGGGGAGGCTGCCGGCAGTTGAAGTGGGTAACAGTTTTTTCATAAGAGATAACCTTGTGTTTTTAATGAGTCAAAGCGCGTAGTGGGCGGACCACTGCTCAAGCGTGGCCTGGTAGGGCTTGATAAAGTGCTCTTCGACAAACGCGCCTTGCTCGACCGCCAGACGGCTACGCTCTTCGCGGTCGTAAACAATTCGGGTTAACGAATAATCCTGGTGTTTCAAACTCGGTGTATAGGACTTTCCTGCTGCAGAGTTCGCGTTGTAGATCTCGGGACGGTAGATCTTCTGGAAGGTATCCATGGTGCTGATGGTGCTGATCAGCTCGAGGTTCGTGTAGTCACCCAGCAAATCGCCGGCAAAGTAAAAGGCCAGCGGAGCGACGCTGTTGGGTGGCATGAAATAGCGCACCTTCAAGCCCATCTTCTTGAAGTACTCATCGGTCAGAGAGTAATCATCCTGCTGGTATTCAACACCGAGTACCGGGTGCTGATTCTCAGTGCGTTGATAGGTCTTGCTGCTCGAGACGCTCAGGCAGATAACCGGGGGCTTGTTGAAGTGCTCCTTATAGGTATTGGAGTTGACGAAACACTTGAACAGTTTTCCGTGTAGCTCTCCAAAATTCTCAGGGGTGCTGAACGTCGACTGGTTCTTGTTGTGCCCCAGCAATAGCACGCTGAAATCATAGTCTCGCACGTAGGAGGAGAAGTTATTGCCGATCATGCCCTCGATACGCTCGTTTGTTTTGCGATCGACAATGTTGGTTTTCAATATTTCAATCAAAGGCAACGCCTTGTCGCTGCGATCGGCATCCAGTTTCATTTCAATGGAGATGATTTCAAGTTCAACCGTGTAGCGGTCACCCTTGGGATTGTCCCAATGCGCCAGCGCATTGAAGCGGTTGTCAATCATCTTCAAGGTGTTGCGCAAGTTCTCTTGGCGACTCTGGCCACGGGCCAGATTCGCAAAATTGGTCGTAATGCGTGTGTTGTCCGAGGGATGATAGTTTTCATCGAAACTCGTGCTTTTGATCGTGAATGCAAATTCTGTATTCATTGTAATTGGCTACCCTGATGTCTGAGATAACGCCTGAATGCGCAGGCTGTTTTGTTATCCTGGCGGCTTATTTTCTAAGATTGACGGGCATTTTAGGCGGGGCCATGGGTTGACTGAAAACGAATTGATTTCACTAAATCTTTAGTCATATTCATGAAGGGACGGCGCAGGTCACCAGGCATCCTGGCTTGCGGTGCAGCGCTCTTTCAAACCTCTGCAATCCTGCGACCGGACGAAATTTCATCATTTCCCGTGGCATTAAGGTTTAGGCTCCTGTCCACGAGAGGATTCCATGCCTCAGCCCTCAGGAAACTGAAAAATGATCTTGAATCTTGCCAAAGTTGGAATGGTCGCCAGTGTGTTGCTAGTTGAGGCGTGCTCGTCGGGTTCGTCGAGTGTGGGTAGTGACCCTTGCTTTTCGGGAGGATGCCAGGCGTTCGGTGACCACATCCTCAACAAGGCCACCAAAATGAGCTTTGGTGGCAGTGGGCTCGGTAGTCGTTATGGTGAGTACGGTTCCGGGTTGTTGAAGGACGACTGACCTGGACGCAAGGCTACTACGCAACCCGATACGCTCGCCCCCTCCCTGGCAGCATGAACCAGCCGTGCAGTTTACGGCTGAGTGGCGGACCTGTATTGGCGTAGCAGGACGCTGGCGATCACACATGAGCTGCCAAGAATAAAGCCCAGGACGGCCCCGAGGAGCGTGAGTGCTTTTGCATTTTCATTATTGATGACTTTGACATCGTCAATGAGGTTGAAGGCTTTAAGGCCGTGCTCTGAGGGGGGTGTTGAGAGATTAAGTGCCAGGGCATTGCTATTGGCTTGATTGAGTGCGGTGTTTAACTTGGCCTTGGCAAGTTCTTTTGTGTCAGCTGTGAAAGACGCGATATAAAGAACAGGATCGTCTTTTCTGGACGAAGGCATGACCTGTTTCAAGTGGACCGAGTGGGCGGTCAACGTCCCAATCGCGGTATAAAATATATCGCTTTGCAGAGTGCTCAATATTTTTGGTTCTAACAGTGTGTGTTTTTCAATTGAGGCAATAGCCTCATTATAAGGCGCTAGAAGTGAAGGTTTGGAGAGATAGGTGCTAGCCGTCCATTGCTCAGGTGATAATGCATGAATTGACAACGAGATTATGGCTCCCGCAATGGTCGTTGCGATGATGACTATTTTGTTTCGCAGCAAGGCCTGAAGAAAGGGCATCAAATCTATTTCATCTTCAGAGACGTTACTTTTTGGGTGGTTTGAGGGCAGCACAAAAAATCCTTTTGTCGTATAAAAATATGCGCTTTAAAACTCGTCCATGAGCGGGTTGAATTTTATTCAATCCGGATGCGATCTTGTCTTTTTGATAGTTTTCCGTTTGCCTCACACTGTTTAGCTGTGAAGACCTCAGCATAGCAGTCGCCTGAGTGGGCATTATTAAGTTCCGACGACCTGTCTGTTTATGCCTGTCTCGCTGAGCAGTTGCCCACGCCTTTGCCGCCAACAATAAAAGTTGGTGGCATTGCGATATCACGTTGCTTCAGTCGGTGTCGATCTTACTTGCTGTAGGGTAATTGTCTGTTTGCTGTGGGAAGTTTCAGGCTTGGACAGCGCTCGAACCCAAAATCAACCGAACCCCTAACGCACCCATCACCACGCCTGCCGTGCGATCAAACCAATGCTTGGAGCGCAGATACAGCGCACGTGGACGCTCGGACGAAAACGCCAGTGCCACCACCGTGTACCAACCCGCTTCAATGGCGAAAATCGCCGGCAACAGCACGGCAAAGGTCCAAACCGGTGGATTGGCCGGTAAAAACGCCGCGAAGATACTGCCGTAGACAATCGCCGCCTTGGGGTTGCTCAACTGTGTCACGGCAGCCAGGGAGAAAGATTTGCGCACGCTCTGTGGGCGGCCATCGGCGGTGGTGGGCACGACGATCGGGCTTTTGGCCGAACGCCACAGTTGCACGGCGAGCCATACCAGGTAGGCGCCGCCAAGGATTTTCAGGATCACGTACAACCACTGCGCCTGGGCGAGCAGGGTTTGCAGCCCGAGCAGACCCAGCCCGCCATATACCACGCCGCCAACACCCATGCCCATGGCAGCTGCCAGTGCGTCACGGCGAGAGAGGGCGATGGCGGTGCGGGTGACGAAGACGAAGCTGGGACCGGGGCTGGCGGCGCCGACTGCGATGGCGCCGAGGATGCTGAGCAGGGGGAGGGTGATATCCATGGAAAGCCCTTCTTTTTGTGCTGCGTGAGTTGGGGATAAAGATGTCTCAACAGCACAACAGTTCAGGGCCCGGGTTTATTCCCTGCGATCAATGCCCGCCTTTCATGCGTCGCGCCATCACGTAGAGGCCCAGCCCCACCAGCGCTGTCGCCGCGCCGATGTAGCCGGTGCTGGTCCAGCCCAGCCCGGCGGTAATCGCCATTCCGCCAAACCATGGCCCCAGCGCGTTGGCCAGGTTGAATGCGGCGTGGTTGGATGCCGCCGCCAGGCTCGGGGCTTCATGGGCGATATCCATCAGGCGGATCTGCAAGGGGGCGGCCAGTGCGACCATCGTACCGACCAGCCCCATGCTCAGCAGCACGCCCCAGAGTGAGGCTGCCGCGAAGGGGAAGAACAGCAATACCGCCATTGACCACACCAGGATCAAACCCACCGCACGGAACTGCAAACGGTCGAAGAGCTTGCCACCGGCGATGTTGCCGATGATGCCGCCGATGCCAAATGCGGCCAGGCCAAAAGGAATCCATTGGGGGGTAACCCGGGTCACTTCCAGCATGGTCGGCGCCAGGTAGCTGAAGACGCAGAACATTCCGGCAAAACCGATGGCACCGATGGACAGGGCCATCCACACCTGGGGTTTGGTAAAAGCGCGCAATTCCTTGCGCGGGTCGCTGCGTTGTTCGTCGTGGCGGTGCGGCACGAACTGCCAGACCAGCGCGATCGTGCACAGGGCAATCACGCTGACCAGTGCAAACGCCGAGCGCCAGCCCAGGTGTTGGCCGAGGAAGGTGGCGATGGGGTTGCCCAGCAGCATCGCCAAGGTCAGGCCCATCATCACGCGCGCTACCGCATCGGCGCGCTTGTCGTTGGGCACCATGCTGGACGCGACCACGGCGGCAATCCCGAAATAGGCGCCGTGGGGCAGGCCGCTGATAAAACGGAAGGCTACCAGCGAGCCGAAGGTCGGCGTGAAGGCCGTGGCGAAGTTGCCCAGGGCATACAAACCCATCAGCAACAGCAGCATATGCTTGCGCAGCAGTTTGGCGCCCAGGATCGCCAGCAGTGGCGCGCCGACCATCACGCCGAGGGCGTAGGCGCTGATGGCATGGCCCACCTGGGGCTCGCTCAGGTTCAGGTTATGAGCGATGTCAGGCATCAGGCCCATGATGGCGAATTCGCCAGTACCGATCGCGAAGGCGCCCACAGCCATGGCCGCTTCCATCTTGGCAGCGCTGCGCGCGGGCAGTACGTGCCCCGGTGTTTGGTGGATAGACATGGATCGCTCTGTATTGAAGGGTGGTACGGGGAGGAGGCGTCGATGCTACGCAAGCTGCGGCAAGGGTGTCTAGAACAGCCTTTTGCCTGAGCGTTCCAGGGCTGTGACCCCAGGTCGCGCCCGTCGGTCTTGACAGCTGTGGAGCAAAACCCGCGATTTAGAGCTGTCAATTGGCCAAACGGAGCATAAACGCTGTTTGGCGTGATATTCTGCGCGCCGTCTTGGTCTAGTCTTTCCCCGGTGCGTACACCTGTATACGTCCCGGCGGTTGGCTGTCGGCCAGGTAGCTGAAGCCAATAATGATAAGAAGTCAGCGCAGAAGGGACATAAAAGTGAGGTCGATGCATCGGCCTTGTGTGCCCACCCTGCGGTTTCCGAATGAATGTGCACACCCCACGGTGCGTTGCCTGGCGCAGCGTGAAGGCGGGTTGCCCATGATCAGGGGCGGTAGGGCGGATGGCGTTTTATCATAGGTGCTACTGATGTTTAAAAAAGTAAACACTGCCCTGCTGGGGCTGGCTTTGTCGCTGGGGATCACGTCCGTTCACGCGGCAGAGGCAAAGAAAGTCGATGTGCTGCTGATCGGCGGCGGCATCATGAGTGCCACGCTGGGTGTCTGGCTCAATGAGCTGGAGCCGGGCTGGTCGATGGAGATGGTCGAGCGTCTCGACGGCGTGGCCGAAGAAAGCTCCAACGGCTGGAACAACGCCGGTACCGGTCACTCCGCCCTGGCTGAACTGAACTACACCCCGGAAGACAAGAACGGCAACGTTGAGATCCCGAAAGCGGTCGAGATCAACGAAGCGTTCCAGATCTCCCGTCAGTTCTGGTCCTGGCAGGTCCGCCAAGGCGTGCTGAAGGACCCGCGTTCGTTCATCAACACCACACCGCACATGAGCTTCGTGTGGGGCGATGACAACATCAAGTTCCTGAAAAAACGCTACGAAGCCCTGAAGGCCAGTCCGCTGTTCGCTGGCATGCAGTACTCCGAAGACCCGGCGCAGATCGCCAAGTGGGTTCCGCTGATGATGGAAGGGCGTGACCCGAACCAGAAAATCGCGGCTACCTGGAGCCCGCTGGGTACCGACATGAACTTCGGCGAGATCACCCGCCAGTTCGTCGCTCACCTGCAGACCACGCCTAAGTTCGACCTGAAACTGTCGAGCGAAGTGCAGGACATCACCAAGAACGCCGACGGTTCGTGGCGTGTGAGCTACAAAAACCTGAAGGACGGCACCAAGACCGAAACCGACGCCAAGTTCGTGTTCATCGGCGCTGGCGGTGGTGCACTGCACTTGCTGCAAAAGTCGGGTATTCCTGAAGCCAAGGAATACGCTGGCTTCCCGGTAGGTGGTTCGTTCCTGGTGACCGATAACCCAGCGGTTGCCGAGCAACACCTGGCCAAGGCCTACGGCAAGGCTTCGGTTGGCGCGCCACCGATGTCGGTTCCGCACCTGGACACCCGCGTGCTGGATGGCAAGCGCGTGATCCTGTTTGGCCCATTCGCGACCTTCTCGACCAAGTTCCTGAAAGAAGGCTCGTACCTGGACCTGCTGACCAGCACCACCACCCACAACATCTGGCCAATGACCAAGGTCGGTATTCGTGAATACCCACTGGTCGAGTACCTCGCCGGCCAACTGATGCTGTCCGATGACGACCGCTTCAAGGCGCTGCAAGAATACTTCCCGAACGCCAAGCAATCCGACTGGCGCCTGTGGCAAGCCGGCCAGCGCGTGCAGATCATCAAGCGTGACGAAGAGCAGGGCGGCGTCCTGAAACTCGGCACCGAAGTGGTCAGCTCCGCCGATAACACCATCGCAGGTCTGTTGGGGGCATCGCCAGGCGCGTCCACCGCGGCTCCGATCATGCTGACCGTGCTGCAGAAAGTGTTCAAGGACAAGGTCGCGACGCCTGAGTGGCAGGCCAAGCTGCACCAGATCGTACCGAGCTACGGCACCAAGCTGAACGACAGCCCGGAAGCGGTTGCCAAGGAATGGGCCTACACCGCCGAAGTCCTGCAACTGCCCACGCCGCCTGTGATTCCGCAAATGGCTGCACCAAAGGCCACCGAGGCTGCCAAGCCTGCGGCTGAGCCGAGCAAGCCGGCGTCCGACCTGGCGCTGTAAGCGACACCTCGATGTACAAAAGCCCGCTGAACCGGTAACGGTCAGCGGGCTTTTTCATGGGGTTGATTCAGAGCGTGAAGCCGTTTTTGACCTGCTCGTAAAGGTGCAGGGCCAGCGCGTTACTCGAGTCGCACAACAGGTACAGATGATGTTCCGGCAGTGCTGGCAAGTTGAACTTTGCGCTGACCGGTACAAGCCCCATGCCCATACGGCTTTCTTCTATCAGGCCCATGGCGGCGCCACTTCGAATACAGGCTTCGACGGCTGATGAGTTGGGACTTTCCATCAGTACCCGATGATAGACGCCGTGATCTTGGAGGGCTTGCAACGCTGCTGCACGGTACGGGCAGCCGGAGATCGGCACGGTGATCGGCAGCGGTGCATGAGGGGCGCAATGGAACCCTTCGGCGGCTACCCACAGTGGCTGGACCGGGCCCAGACGTTCGCCCTGTTCCAGCGGCAGTGCGCTGACGGTCAATGTCAGATGGAGTTGGTTGGCGATGAAGAGTTTCAGTAGTTCGCCGCTGGTGCGGGCTTCGATTTCCAGTTCGAGCAGCGGGTTGTCGGCGATCAAGCGCGGCAGGCAGGCTTGAATGAAGGCGGGGGCGTAGGTGTCGGGGATGCCGAGGCGGATTTTCCCTTCCATGCGCTGAGGCATCAGAGCGATCAACAGGCGGTCGTGACTTTTTAGGAATTCCGTGGTGTCTCCCAGCAGTTTCTTGCCGAAGAGCGTCAGTTCCACCCCCTGGTTGTTACGGCTGAACAGTCGCTGGCCCACCTGATCTTCCAGCTTCTGGATGTGCGTGGTCACGGTCGAGGCACTGCGGTGCACGTGATCGGCCGCTTCGTTGAAACGACGGAAGCGCGCCACGGCATGGAAGGTGCGGAGCAATTCAATATTCAGCCGAGGGGTCATGATTTCACTTTTACGGATAATAGGTGCAGGTTATTCAAATATACACAAGGATGTGAGGCCCTTAGCCTTCCAGTCAACTCACACCGACTGGAGGTCTCATGAAGCGATCCACCCTGGGGCTGTTGCCATTGCAGGCAGCCTTCGTGCTGTCGTGGAGTTCCGGCTATATCGGCGCCAAACTGGGGACGCAAGGTGGCGAGGCCTTCAACCTGCTGTTCTGGCGCTTCCTGCTGGTCACGGTGTGTCTGGGCGTGTTTTTGAATAACCGGTTGCGGACGGTGTCATGGATGCAGATTCGCCATTACGCGGTGATCGGCTTTCTATCGCAATTCCTGTACCTGAGTTGCCTCTATGTGGCGATACAAAAAGGCTTGCCGCCGGGTATCGCGGCGATCATCGCTGCGCTGCAGCCCTTGATGACCGCGGCGCTGTCGTCACGCAGTACTACTGAGCGCAGTGGCGCCTGGCAATGGTTGGGCCTGCTGATCAGCTTTGCTGGCGTATCGGTGGTGATTGCCGGGCAATACAGCAGTGAAGGGCAGACTGTCGGAGTGCTCATGTACCTGATGCCGCTGGTGTCAGCACTGGGCCTGACGTTGGCGACCCTGTACGAACGTCACTCCGTACAACCGGAGCAGACAGGCCTGGTGTTGCCGCTGTTCATTCAATCTCTGTTGAGCCTGGTGGGTTTTACCGTGGCGGTACTCTGCACCGGCACGCTGAGTATTCCCCATACCACCGAGATGTTGGTCTCGATCGTCTGGCTGACAGTGTTTTCCACCTTCGTCGCTTATCTGAGCCTGTGGATGCTGTTGCGAACGATGACCGCCACGCACGTCGCGGCCTTGGTCTATCTGGAGCCGCCGGTCACTCTGGTGTGGGCTGCGTGGCTGTTCGGCGATGTGATTCAACCCGCAACCTATGCCGGTATCGCCGTGGTGATCGCAGGGTTGATGCTGGTGCGGGTGACGCGACGTGGAGCGCTTTGCACCTCCTGATTGCACGTTAGATCGGCTTCCGGGTGCCCAACAGTCGAACCTCCCGCAACAGTGCGGCACCGAGTTGGTCGGTGCCCAGCTCGCGGTAGCCGACCGCCTTGATATCACCATTTTCTTCTGCCTGGATGATGATCACCGGCGTCTCCTTGCCGGTGGTTTCGTCCACATGCAGGGCATACTGGGGGATGTCCAGCTTGATCGGCGTACCTGCCGCCAGGCCTTTCACATTGATCAAAAACGCCGCGCAACCGGTGTCCACATCCGTGCTGGTAGCGGAGCGACCGCTGACAAAGCAGGTTTGCGGCAAATCAGGCCAGGCAATCGTGTCGGCATTGGCCAGGCTTGAGGTTGTGGTCAAGGCAGCGATAAGCAGCGCGCGCACGTGGGTCGTTCTCTTGATCAGGTTTGAACGCGACTTTTACCAAAGCCCGGCTTGAGCCGCAACGCCGAACTCACGCGAGGCGTTTCATGCCCGCGGTCCTGGCAGCGTCGAGGTCGAAAGTGGCCGTGTACTTGCACCCTGCCGCGTGGGCGCAGCGTTCGATCAGGCAGTCTGCAAAGTCGGCTTTGTTGGAAGTGAACCGCCGCAAGGCCTGCCAGACGATTTCGGCATGCTCGATGATCAGCTCCCGGGTGCGCAACAGCGTCTCCAGAACGTTGATCACGTCGCTTTTGGCCGACTGATAGCAACTTTGTAAAACCCAGACCAGTTCCACCACGGACACCAGGCTGACAAAACCCGGCGACGCCGTAGTGAGCGACTCGATCAACTCGCAGGCCTTGGGCGATTGGGTCGGGTCATCCTGAGTGACGTAACGAACCAGTACATTGGTGTCCAGGCCGATCATCCTGCCTTGGCTCCCTGTGCGGCAATTGCACGGTTCATGTCCTCGATGGACACCGGCTGGGCAGGTTTGCGGATCAACCCCTTGAGGTCGTGCACGGTCTTGCTGGCGGCAATGATGGAAAACCGGCCGTCGTCCGTTTCTACGAACTCGACGCGGTCTCCGGTTTCCAGGCCCAGAGCGGTTCTGACTTGAACCGGAATGGTGATTTGGCCTTTTGAGGTCAGTGTGGCGGTCGCCATATTGAATATCTCCATCGTGATGCTCCTTACCTTAGGGTAAGGAATGCTGGAGGACAAGATCCGTTGGTCCATAGGGGGCTTCTCTGGTGTGGGCGAGTCGGAACAGGTAAAAAGATAGCCCGACAAATGACGTCGACACGCCTGAATGCCCCTGCAAAGAGATACAGCATATGACTGACCGCCAACTCATCATTCCCCCCGTCATGCAGGCCATCGTCGAACGTGCCGGCTACGTGCCCGCCGTCAAGGTCGGCAAGACGCTTTACTGTGCCGGGCAGGTGGGCCGCACAGCGGCACTGGCCGTGATCGAAGACCCCGAGGCGCAATTCGTCGCCGCCTGGGAGAACCTGCGACTAGTGCTGGAGGAGGGAGGGTGCAGCTTTGACGATGTGGTGGACATGACCACGTATCACGTGGATATGAGCCGGCACATGGCGGTCTTTCGAGAGGTGAAAAACCGTCTGTTCCCACGCGGACATTGCGCCTGGACCACGATCGGGGTGTCCGAACTGGCACACCCCGGTCTGCTGGTGGAAATCAAATGTGTGGCGGTGCAACGCTGATTTATTGCACCACTCGGTAGCACGGTACATACGCCGCACCGCCCGGCAGTTTCATGCGGTGCTGGGCGACGAACGCCTGTAGCAGTTCATCCAGTGGCTTCATGATGGCGGGGTCGCCGTGGATCTCATACGGGCCGTGCTGTTCGATCAGGCGAATGCCCTTGTCCTTGACGTTGCCCGCCACAATCCCGGAGAACGCACGGCGCAGGTTGGCCGCCAGTTCGTGCGGGGGCAGGGCGTGGCTCAGTTGCAGGCTGGCCATGTTGGCGTGTGTCGGGTCGAACGGGCGCTGGAAGCCCTCGTCGATCTTCAGCAGCCAGTTGAAGTGGAACGCGTCGTTGCGCTCACGACGGAATTGCTTCACCGCCTTCAGGCCGGCGGTCATCTGGCGCGCCACTTCGGCCGGGTCATCGATGATGATCTGGTAGTGCGCCTGCGCCGCTTCGCCCAGGGTGGCGCCGACGAACGCGTGCAGTTGCTGCAGGTATGGCGCGGCGTGCTTCGGTCCGGTCAGGACGACCGGGAACGGCAGGTCGCGGTTGTCCGGGTGCATCAGGATGCCCAGCAGATAAAGGAATTCTTCGGCCGTGCCGGCGCCGCCAGGGAAGATGATGATGCCGTGGCCGACACGCACGAAGGCTTCCAGGCGTTTTTCGATATCCGGCAGGATGACCAGTTCGTTGACGATCGGGTTCGGTGCCTCGGCAGCGATGATGCCCGGTTCGGTCAGGCCCAGGTAGCGACCGCCGGTGATGCGTTGTTTGGCGTGGGAAATGGTCGCGCCTTTCATCGGACCTTTCATCACGCCCGGGCCGCAGCCAGTGCACACGTCAAGGCTGCGCAGGCCCAATTCGTGGCCGACCTTCTTGGTGTATTTGTATTCTTCGGTGTTGATCGAGTGGCCGCCCCAGCACACCACGATCTTCGGCTCTACACCGGGGCGCAGCGTGCGGGCGTTGCGCAGCAGGTGGAACACGTAGTCGGTGATGCCCTGGGAGTTGCTCAGATCGATGCGCTGGCTGTCCAGCTCGTTCTCGGTGTAGACGATATCGCGCAGGGCGCTGAACAGCATCTCGCGGGTACTGGCGATCATTTCGCCATCGACGAATGCGTCGGCAGGCGCGTTCAGCAGTTCCAGGCGCACGCCGCGATCCTGCTGGTGGATGCGCACTTCGAAGTCTTTATAGGCGTCGAGGATGGTCTTGGCGTTATCGATATGCGCGCCAGTATTGAGGATCGCCAGGGCGCACTGGCGGAACAGGGTGTAGATGCTGCCGGTGCCGGCTTCGCTCAGTTGTTGCACTTCACGCTGGGAGAGGGTTTCGAGGCTGCCCTTGGGGCTGACGGAGGCATTGATGACTTGGCGTTGGGGCATTCTGATTCCTTGAAAGCACAGCCATTGCACCGGTAAAGGGCCGCAATGGCTCTGGAAGAGTGGGCGCCGAGTTCGGTCGCACGAGACGGTTATTTACCTCAGGTACAAGGCCGAGCGCAAACACCGTCCACCCCCATCATGCCGCAGAACTTACTGAATCAGCTTCCAGTTTTTGTAGAAAACCCGACGCAGGGTAAACACCAGGCCGGCAAAGCCCGCAATAACCGCATTGAGAATCGACGGCAATGGAGTCGGGCGGACGATATCGATAAACAGGCAGTAGCGCTTGGCGTCATTTTTGTTGAAGGACGCGTGCATCAGCGTGTCGTCGAAAATGAACAGTGGGTCGTCGTGCCAGTAGTGCTTGTGCTTGCCTACCTGAATGTAGACGCCCTCGTGATGGGGGGCTGGCGCCATGTTGTAGAGCACGCGGAACATCATGCGCAGCGGGCCGAAGTGAAAAGAAGTGGAGCGGTTTTCGTTGAAGACCGATACGCCGATGGTTTTCACGAATGGCAGTTTTTCCCGCAGCCGTGGAATATCCAGAGTGGTCTCGATGGGGCGACCGTACCACTGGAAAAACAGCATTCCGCGCTTCTTCTCGGCCATGCGCTCATCGAGATAACCGATGATTTCATCCTTGTGCGCCATGGCGTCGTCGATCACCTGTTGCAGGTCCTTGCGCCAGGCGGTCGGCAGGTCGGCCATCGTATACACATGGCGGTTGCGGCTGCTCACCAGGTCGAACAGGGTGTTGAACGGCGCCAGCAACCAAGTGTTACGGCCATTGCCGATGAAGTATTTCTTGAGAGTGTCGCGGTCGTACAGGCCATTGCGCAGGAAGTCGTAAATGCCGCACACCACTACAAGCAGCAGAAACCCGAGGGTCGTGCGGGGAAAGCAGTAAATGACCAGCAGGACACCCAGCGCCCACGCGGCGGAAACCAGTTTTTTGCGAACAGCGCTTTTACTCATGAAACTCGGCTCCGGAGCGCGAAATAATTCGAAACAAAGTCGCTATGATAGGGGGTTATTGCCGCGCCGGGCGTTTTAAATATTGCGAAATTGTGAAGACGTTGAACAAAATTTTACGTTTGTGGCCTGCACGTTAGCTCAAGTGTCACAAAAAGCCCGGAATGGATTGAATTTTGTAAACAGAAGATTTGCGACTATCGTGACGCTTCGTTTTTTCGGACGTCATAGACCGGTACGATTGAAGTTGAATGGCCACCACTGGCCTTCGGCACCTTGGAAGAGGCAGAAATTTTATGATCATCAAACCGCGGGTTCGTGGCTTTATCTGTGTGACCGCTCACCCTGTTGGCTGTGAGGCGAACGTCAAGGAACAGATCGACTACGTGACGCAACACGGCGCCATCGCAGGCGGCCCGAAGAAAGTACTGGTCCTGGGTGCTTCCACCGGCTACGGCCTGGCCGCGCGCATCAGTGCTGCGTTTGGCTGCGGCGCCGACACCCTGGGCGTGTTTTTTGAGAAAGAAGGCGAAGAGGGCAAGTTGAGCTCGGCCGGCTGGTACAACAGTGCCGCGTTCGAGAAGTTTGCCGTCGAAAAAGGCCTGTACGCCAAAAGCATCAACGGCGACGCGTTTTCCGACGAGATCAAGCGCCTGACCATCGAAACCATCAAGAAAGACCTGGGCAAGATCGACCTGGTGGTCTACAGCCTGGCCGCGCCACGCCGTACCGACCCGCAAGGCGTGGTGCACAACTCCACCCTCAAGCCGATCGGCAAGTCCGTGACCCTGCGCGGTATCAACACCGACAAGGGCGTCGTGGTCGACACGACCCTGGAGCCGGCGACCCAGGAAGAAATCGACGGCACCGTCAAAGTGATGGGTGGCGAAGACTGGCAGTTGTGGATCGACGCCCTGCGTGACGCCGACGTCCTGGCCGAAGGTGCCAAGACCACCGCGTTCACCTACCTCGGCGAGAAGCTGACCCAGGACATCTACTGGAACGGCTCCATTGGCGAAGCCAAGAAAGACCTGGATAAAAAAGTCCTGACCCTGCGTGACAACCTCGCGGCGTTCAAGGGCGACGCCCGTGTGTCGGTGCTCAAGGCCGTGGTCACCCAGGCCAGCTCGGCGATCCCGATCATGCCGCTGTACCTGTCGCTGCTGTTCAAAGTGATGAAAGAGCAGGGCACCCACGAAGGCTGCATCGAGCAGGTCTACGGCCTGTTCAAGGACAGCCTGTACGGCAGCGAGCCAAAGCTGGACGCCGATGGCCGCTTGCGCGCCGACCTGGCCGAGCTGGAGCCGAAAGTCCAGGATGCCGTGGCGGCCCTGTGGAACCAGGTGACCGACGACAACGTCAACGAAATCAGCGACTTTGCCGGCTACAAGGCTGAGTTCCTGCGTTTGTTCGGCTTTGAAGTCGATGGCGTGGATTACGATGCCGACGTCAATCCGACCGTGAAGATCAATGGCCTGATTCAGGCCTGAAGCGCGCTTCACAATAGATGAAGACTTTTGTGGGAGCTGCCTGCGATGCTATCGCGGGCAAGCCCGGCTCCCACAAAAGCCCGCTCCCACATTTGTATTGTGTAACGCTCAGGAACCTTCCTACACGCCATCGCGCTCCCGGCGACCCTCACAATCTGCCAGACTCCCAGCGCTATCACTCACGCTAACGGAGGATCTGATGACGATTCGTGCAGTAGTTTTTGATTTCGGCGGTGTTCTGTTCGATTGGAGCCCGCAGCACCTGTATCGCAAGCTGATTGCCGACGATCACGAACGGCAATGGTTTCTCGACACTATCTGTACCCAGGCCTGGAACACCGAGCAAGATGCCGGTCGCACCCTGGCTGACGGCACCCGCAGCCTGATCACCCAATACCCTCAACATGAAGCCTTGATCCAGTCCTATTACGACCGCTGGCATGAAATGCTGCGCGGCCCGTTGCCGGAAGGGGTGGCGATCCTTGAAGCCCTGCATCAGGCCGGCATGCCCTTGTTCGGGCTCACCAACTGGTCCGCCGAAACCTTCCCGTACGCCCGGGCCAACTACCCGTTCCTGCAGCGCTTTCGCGATATCGTCGTGTCGGGCGAGTTGAAGCTGATCAAACCGGACCCCGCGATCTATCACGCCAGCCTCGATCAGGTACGCGCCCACCTGCCGGATATCCAAGCCGCAGAAGTCGTGTTCATCGACGATGTGGCCGGTAATATCGAAGCCGCCGTGGCCCTCGGCTGGCAGGGTATTCACCATGTATCAGCCGAGCGCACCGCTGCGCGCTTGCGTGAGTTGGGTGTGGCGTTCTAAAGCGCCCACGTCTCCATCGCGAAGTCCACGAATGCGCGCAGTTTGGGCAGGCGGTAACGGTCCTGGCGATAGAGCAGGTGCATGGGCCGGCTGGGGAGTTTGTAGGACGTCAACAAAGCCACCAGCTTGCCGCTCTCCAGGTCCGGCTGTACCAGGGCATCGGCCAGCATGATGATGCCCATGCCGTTGACCGCCGCCTGCCGCAAGCCTTGCGAACTGTTGATGGTCAGTGAGCCGGATACCGGAACCTCTACGTCGCCCTCATCGCCGCTCATGCGCCACAGTTTGCCGGTGTCGCGCCAGTTATCGTTCGCCGGGTAAGCGAACGCCAGGCAGTCGTGCTGTTTCAGGTCATCGGGCTTCGACGGCGTGCCGCGTCGCGCCAGGTACTCAGGCGACGCGCAGAGGGTAAGGGTGTAGGCCTGCATGGGCCTGGCGATCAAGCTGGAGGTTTCCAGTTCGCCAAGACGGATCGCCACGTCGAAGTCGCTGTCGACCAGGTCCATCCGTTCATTGCTCAACACCACGTACAAATTGATAAGCGGGAAGCGCCGGGAAAACTCGCTCAAGGCCGGCATCAGGCGTTCGGTGCCGAACACCGGTGGCGCGGTGATGCGCAGGTTGCCTTTGGGGATTTCGCTGTGGGTCTGCTCGGCCAGCCGTTCAGAGTCGGCCACCAGGCCCAGCACTTCCAGGCAGCGCTGATAATACTGCCCGCCAAACTCGGTGAGGCTTTGTTTGCGCGTGGTGCGCTTGAGCAGGCTGACCCCCAGCCGTTGTTCAAGCGCACGCAGGTGGTTGCCGACCATGGTGGTCGACATTCCGCATTCCAGCGCTGCAGCGGTCATGCTGCCGGTTTCGACCACTTTCACGTAAACCGACATCGCCTGGAACAGATCCATTATCAAGCCCTTATTTAAAGTCATTGCAGGAATGCGCAGTTTATCCATCCGGGGTGGTTAACGATACTGCACCCACCCAAACGAAAACCGGAGCCTGCCGCCATGACTGCCGCCTGTCTGATGACCACTTATCAACCGCTGGACCTGAGCTTTACCCGTGGCTTGGGCACGCGTCTGTGGGACCAGCGTGGCCGCGAGTACCTCGATGCCGTGGCCGGTGTGGCGGTCACCAATGTCGGCCACTCCCACCCGAAATTGGTGGCGGCCATCAGCGAGCAGGCGGGGTTGCTGCTGCACACCTCCAATCTTTACAGCATCGACTGGCAGCGGCGCCTGGCGCAGCGGCTGACGCAGTTGTCGGGCCTGGACCGTGCGTTCTTCAACAACTCCGGCGCGGAAGCCAACGAGACGGCATTGAAACTCGCCCGGCTGCATGGCTGGAAAAAAGACATCGAAGAGCCGCTGGTGGTGGTGATGGAAAACGCCTTTCACGGGCGCACTCTCGGCACCATGGCGGCCAGCGACGGGCCCTCGGTGCGGTTGGGTTTCCAGCGCCTGCCGGGAGATTTCGTCAAAGTGCGCTTTGGTGATTTGGCCGCGCTGGAGGCTATCACCCAACAGTTCGGCACGCGCATCGCCGCCGTCCTGTTGGAGCCGATCCAGGGGGAAAGCGGTGTGCTACCCGCGCCGCCGGGTTATTTGAAAGCCCTGCGCGAGCATTGCACGGGCCATGGCTGGCTGCTGATGCTCGACGAAATCCAGACCGGTATCGGGCGCACCGGCACCTGGTTTGCCTTCCAGCATGAGGGCATCGTGCCGGACGTGATGACACTGGCCAAAGGCCTGGGCAACGGAGTGCCCATCGGTGCCTGCCTGGCCCGGACAGCGGTGGCGCAGTTGTTTACGCCGGGCAGTCACGGCAGCACCTTCGGCGGTAATCCGTTGGCGTGTCGGGTGGGCTGTACGGTGCTGGACATCATCGAAGAGCAGGGGCTGTTGCAGAATGCCGCCCAACAGGGCGAACGCTTGCTGTCGCGCTTGCGGGTGGAATTGAGCGAGCATCCGCAGGTTCTGGCGATTCGTGGGCAGGGGCTGATGATCGGCATCGAGCTGGCCAGTCCTTATCGCGACCTGGCCCAGCGGGCAGCACAGGAGCATGGCCTGCTGATCAATGTGACGCGGGGCAAGATCATCCGCCTGCTGCCGCCGTTGACCCTGGATACCAAGGAAGTGGAGATGATCGTAAGAGCCATCACCCGCCTATTGGATTGAAACACAATCAAACTGTGGGGGCGGGCTTGCTCGCTCCCACATTCGACCTGGGTGATTTTCAAGGCCAAGGCCGGAGACAGCCTGTTCTGTGCCCAGGCCACGCATGAAGGGCTGACCGGCGGCCTAAAAGGTCACTTCCATATTGAGCGTCGGCGTCGACGTGCGGCTACCCCGCCCGCCGTCCACGCCGAACTTGTTGTGCCAGTACTCGTAACCCACACCGAGGTAAAGGTTAGGCTTGACGCTTGTGCCCGGGCGTACCGCCACCATCAGCGCGGTGCGCATCAGCGCTTCCGGTGCGGTGTCGCGACCATGGTAGTCATCGCCTTTTTCCCCGACGTAATTGATGAAGCCCTGAAATCTCGCGCTGTGATTGGCGATCTCGAAAGGGCGCATCCAGGTCAGATTGAGCATGTAGGTATCGTCGAAGGTGTGATTCGACTCCTGTGCGCCGGGAATGCCGGTGTGGTTCTTTTCCTTGTAATACAAGAGGCTCAGGTCCAGCACGCCGACGGTGTTGAACTTCAGCGTCGGGCCGAGCACCAGCGCGCGTTTTTTCGCCGAGGCAAGGTTGTTGTTGCGGCTGGCGTCGAAGCCCAGGGTCAGGGCGTAGTCCTTGATCAGACCAGTGCCCAACGGCATGTCGAACACCCGCGAGGCATATACCTGGTGCCGGTAGACGGCATACACCTCGCTGCCTCCGTGGTCGGTGCCCTTGCGTGGGTCGCGGCTGTCGGAGAGGAACACATCGAGGTTCAGAAAGTTGCTGCCGTAGCGGTAGCCGCTGGCATGGGTGAAGCTGTAAATGCGTTTGCTGAAGTCATCGGGGTTATTCGGATTGGTGAACTGTTGGCCGTAGCGAAATCCTACGCTGTTGTTCATCCACTCCACTGCGACGGCCTCCCCGCCGCCGAGCAGTGACAGTAATACGGTTGCGCCGTGCAATGCCTTTTTCATTGTTCTGATTCCTTTGGCGTTTGGCTCATGGCGGTTCTGCAAGGGCCGCCGGGCGCAGTATTCGCCCAAGGACGGCGCGGGCCAAAGAACAGAATCTCGCCTGGGCCGATGCCGAAATGGCAGCAGCAAAACTAGCTTGAAAGTCAGGAAATACAAGGCGCCAAGGCCGACTCCTCACGTTCGCGCAGGGCGATTTCCTCACCCAGCAGGTGGGTCAGGGCCTGTACGGCAACAGGCAGGTCGCGGTCTTTGCGGGCATACACGCCGAGGTCACTGAAGATCCCGCCCTGGTCGCTCAGTGGGACGTGCAGCAGTTCACCGCGCGCCAGGTCAGCCTCGATGCCGATGCGGGTCTGGAAGGCAATGCCCAGTTGCTGGCGCACCAGTTGCCGCGCCAGTTCCATGGAATTGCTGTGCAGCAACGGTTTGTGGCCACTGGCTGTGCGGCGATGCAACGGCGCGATCAGATGGTGCACCGACAGCTCGCTCTTGGCCTGGATCACGCCATGTTCACAACACTGCCCGTAGCTCACACGGAGTTGCGTAGCCAGCGCATGCGCCGGCGTCATCAATGCGCCCAAGCGGAAATGCCCGACACACAACTGTGTGATTTCGCTGCTGCGGGGCAGGGCAAACGCCAGGCCAAGGTCGGCCTGGCCCTGAATCACCGCGGCAGGTATGGAGCGCGAACCCTGCACCGTGACGCCGATGGTCACCTTCGGATAGCGCTCGCGCATGCGCCTGAGGGCGGCCGGCAACAGTTCGACGGCAGCCCCTTCCACCGTGGCGATCTCCACGTGCCCGGTCTGCACGCCGTGCAAGCCATCCAACTCGCCACGCATGCGCTCAACATCCTGCAACAGCAGCGTCACGTGACGGCTGAGTATCTCGCCGGCGGCGGTGACGCGCAGTCCGCCGGGCAGGCGATCGAACAGCGCCGCGCCCATCTCGTCTTCCAGTTTGAGGATCTGCCGGTTCACCGCCGATGACGCGACATTCAGGCGCCGCGCGGCCTCGCGGATCGAATGGCAGCGCCGCACCATGTCGAAGTAGTAGATGGCCGGGGCGTGGAGGCGCAGCTTGCGATTGAGCATTTTTTTCAGGTCCTTTTGCGCAAGGCTTCAAGCCACAAGGCTGGGCGGCTGAATGGATTTTTGTAACTTTAGTAATGCTTGTATTGTGAAATTGATTGTATACAACTCTATGGACATCCCATCTTTCCTTTGCATACAGTGAGCGCACAACAAAAACAGAGACCCCTCACCATGACTATCCCGAAGGCGTCACCGCAGCGGCCAGAAGATGAGAATCTCGGCGTCGCGGCCAACATGGCTTACGGCCTGCAACATGTGCTCACCATGTACGGCGGTATCGTGGCCGTACCGTTGATCGTCGGTCAGGCGGCGGGTTTGTCGCCGGCGGACATCGGCTTGCTGATTGCCGCGTCGTTGTTCGCCGGCGGCCTGGCAACCCTGTTGCAAACCCTGGGTTTGCCGTTCTTCGGCTGCCAGTTGCCGCTGGTGCAGGGCGTGTCGTTTGCCGGTGTGGCGACCATGGTGGCGATTGTCGGCAGCGACGGTGCTGGTGGCGTACCGGCGATTCTTGGGGCGGTGATGGCCGCTTCGCTGATCGGGTTGCTGATCACCCCCGTGTTCTCGCGGATCACCAAGTTTTTCCCACCTCTGGTGACCGGTATCGTGATCACCACCATTGGCCTGACCCTGATGCCCGTCGCGGCGCGCTGGGCCATGGGCGGCAACAGCCGCGCGGCGGATTTCGGCAGCATGCCGAACATCGGCCTGGCGGCGCTGACCCTGGTGCTGGTGTTGCTGTTGAGCAAGATTGGCAGCGCGACCATCTCACGGTTGTCGATCCTGCTGGCGATGGTGATCGGTACCGTGATCGCGGTATTCCTGGGCATGGCCGATTTCTCCGGTGTCATCCAGGGACCGATGTTCGGCTTTCCCACGCCCTTCCATTTCGGCATGCCGACCTTCCATGTGGCGGCGATCATTTCCATGTGCATTGTGGTGATGGTGACGTTGGTGGAGACCTCGGCGGACATTCTGGCGGTGGGTGAGATCATCGACACTAAAGTCGACTCCAAGCGCCTGGGCAACGGCTTGCGCGCCGATATGCTGTCGAGCATGTTCGCGCCGATCTTCGGTTCGTTCACCCAGAGTGCGTTCGCCCAGAACGTCGGGCTGGTGGCGGTGACCGGGGTGAAAAGCCGCTTCGTGGTGGCGACGGGCGGGGTATTCCTGGTGGTGCTCGGCCTGCTGCCGTTCATGGGACGGGTGATTGCGGCAGTACCGACGTCGGTGTTGGGCGGTGCCGGGATCGTGTTGTTCGGCACCGTGGCGGCGAGCGGCATTCGCACCCTGTCCAAGGTGGATTACCGCAACAACATGAACTTGATCATCGTCGCCACGTCCATCGGTTTTGGCATGATCCCCATCGCAGCGCCGAGCTTCTACGATCACTTCCCCAGCTGGTTCGCGACCATTTTCCACTCGGGCATCAGTTCGTCGGCGATCATGGCGATCCTGCTGAATCTGGCGTTCAACCACTTCACCGCCGGCAATTCGGACCAGCAGTCAGTGTTCGTGGCGGGGACCGAGCGCAGCCTGTGCTTCCACGATGTGGCGGCGTTGCGCGATGGGGATTACTTCCGGGGCGGCAAGCTGTTTGATGCTGAGGGTAAGGAGATTCCACTCGTAGCTGATGTATCAAGGAAGACCGCGAAACCTGAAACCACCGAAGTCTAAAGCCGATTGAGAAACCCATGTGGGAGCAGGCAAGCCAGCTCCCACATTTTGATTTAGCCAGCTTTAAGCTTTGGGTACGGCATCGAGCAGGCCTCATCCAGAAACTTCACCACCGTCCCCATGCACGCCTGGCGTTCTTCCACATGGGGCATGTGGCTGGAGTCTTCGAACAGCGCCCAGCGCACATCCGCGATCTCATCCAGGAACGGCTTGACCACCAGTGGCGTGGCTTCGTCGTGTCGACCGGAAATCACCAGGGTCGGTACGTTGATCGCCGACAGCCGGCCGATCACGTTCCAGTCTTTCAAGCTGCCGATCACATGGAACTCGGTCGGTCCGCTCATGGCGTGGTACACCGTCGGGTCCGAGTCGACCTGGGCAAAGGTGCGCGCCACTTCGTCCGGCCACGGGTTGACCCGGCACACGTGCTGGTCGTAGAACACCCGCGACGCCGCGAGGTATTCCGGGTCTTGATAGGTGCCGGCGGCTTCGTGCTTGAGCAAGGTTTCATGCACGCCTGCGGGCAACAATTTGCGCAGACGATTGGCTTCGCTGACCCAGGTGCGCATGCAGGTCGGGGAGTTGGCCGGGATGAACGCGCGCAGGCCCCGGGGTTGCAGGATCGCGTGCTCGCTGCCCAGCATGCCGCCCCAGGACTGCCCGAGGATCGCGTAATTGTTGCTGATCTGCAGGTGGTCCAGCAGGTTGTTCAGTTCTTCGAGGAACAGGTTGACGGTCCAGAACGATGGGTCTTTGTCGGGCAGGTGCGTCGAGCGGCCATTGCCCAGTTGGTCGTAATGGATCACGGCATGACCGCTGGCGGCGACATCCTTGAAGGCGTCGACGTAGTCGTGGGTGCAGCCGGGGCCGCCATGGATGACCACCAGAGGTGTGCGGCCGGTGTTGAGATCGCCCGTGACGCGGTACCAGGTATGGTAGGCGCCGAAGGCCGCATACCCTTCGCGGATTTTTTCGATGAAGTCCATTTCGTACCCTGCGCTGAAAAAAGGATCAGGGACACCATAGTCCGCACACAGGGTTTAGGTAACTAGCAAAACAGCTAGGTTTTTGTCGGTGGGTCAGTCTTCGAGCAAACGGTAGTGGGTGGCGCGAACCACGGCTTGCACGCGATTCTTGGCCCCCAGTTTATGCATCGCCGAGGCCAGGTGCAGGGTGACCACCGCCAGTGACCGGTTCAGTTGCGCAGCGATTTCTGCAGCGGTCAGGCCCTCGGCGGCCCATTTCAGGCATTCGCGTTCGCGCTTGGTCAGGTGAATGTGCGGATAGACGCGCAGTTCCTTGCTGAATAAGGGGTAGGCCGCTTCCTGCAAGGCGTGGGTAATCAGAGAAAAGTCCGACAACGTCTGCTGGGCATCCTGTAGCACGGTGCGCGCCTTGCCGGTCCGCAGGCCGGTCAGTGAGGCGAAACCGCCCCGGGGCAAATGGATGGGCACGCTTACGCCGCAGGTCAGTTGCTGCTCGTGCAGGTAAGTGGAAACCGGGGCGTGGCAGGGGTCGATGATCTTTTGCAGCGCGGTCTCGGCCTTGGCTTCGTAGGACCAGACAAAGGGGGACACGCTGTTCAAGGCCAGGTGTTGCACCGGGTCGATCTGATAGAACCCTTCGCTGCACCACAGGGTATGCCAGTCGGGCGGCGTGTTGCGCAACTCCAGTACCGAGGGCGTGATCAAGGTACCGTCGTGGTCGATCGGCACCGGCGTGTAGTCGTACACCAGTGCATCGAAGCCCAACTGCTGGGCAAGGATGAAGGTGTTGTCCATCTGTTCATCCAGGCTCCTGCCCGGCATCAGACGGTGGTTGAAGGCGGTCAGCTTGGCCAGCATCCGTTCTGCTCCCGAATTCATTTGAATCTCGACTTGCTGCAAGTAGAATGCCACGCCCCGGCGAAGGACTGCCAGGCCAAACCTATAAGAAATGCTAGGTTATGGACGCGCGGCATCCTCGGTAGTGTTGGCCAGATAAACGGCCGCTACCTGCCAGGCCGACACAAGACAAGGAATGTATGCATGTGGCGTGAAATTGCTCCCGACCAGCGGTACACCGTGCAAGTCGACGGCCATGACCTCGTGGCCTACAGCTTTGGCGAAGGCGACGAGGTGCTGTTGTGCCTCAACGGTGGCCCGGGCCTGCCGTGCGACTACTTGCGCGATGCCCACGGTTGGCTCAAGGCGCACAACCTGCGCGTGGTTGCATTCGACCAGCTTGGCACGGGCGCATCAGCCAGACCCACCGATGTTTCCCTGTGGGAAATCGGCCGTTATGTCGAAGAAGTCGAAACCGTGCGCCAGGCCTTGGGTCTGGGGCGTGTGCACCTGCTCGGGCATTCCTGGGGTGGCTGGCTCGGTATCGAGTACGCCATTCATTACCCCGATGCACTGAAAAGCCTGATCCTCGAAAACACCGTCGGCGACATTCCACACCTGTCCCGGGAGCTGGAACGCCTGCGCGGTGCCCTGGGCAGCGAGACCGTGGCCATGATGCAGCGCCACGAGGCCATGGGCACCCTGGATCACCCGCAGTACCAGGCGGCGATCACCTTGCTCAACTACCGCCACGTGTGTCGCCTGGACGAGTGGCCGGAGCCGGTCAAACGCTCCCTGGGCGACTGGAACATGGGGCCCTACGAAACCATGCAGGGCCCCAACGAATTTCTCTACATCGGCAACCTCAAGGACTGGAACCGCCTCAAGGAGATGGCCGAGTTCAAGATGCCGATCCTGATCACCACAGGCCAGCATGACGAACTCACTCCGGCCTGCGCCCAGCGCATGAAGCTGGCGGCACGCCACGCCGAGTTGCATGTGTTCCCCAACAGCAGCCATATGCCGTTTTATGAAGAACCCCAGGCGTATTTCCCGGTGCTGCTGGACTTTCTCGCTCGCCACCGGGGCTGACGGATGAACCTGGCGCGCTACCGTTTTGTGTTGTCCCGGCCGCTGCAATTGCTGCCGGTGCTGTTCGGCATCAGCCTGATCACCTTCGTGCTGGTGCGCTCGATTCCCGGTGACCCGGCGCGCGCGTTGCTGGGCTCGCGCAGCACACCGGATGCGCTGCTGAAGATCCGTGCGCAATACGGTCTCGATCAACCGCTGTGGCAGCAATATTTCTACTTCCTGAAGAACCTGCTCAAGGGTGACCTTGGGCAATCGCTGTTGTACAAGGTCGATGCCCTGAAGCTGATCGTCACCCGCATCGAACCGACCCTGGTGCTGGTGCTCGGCAGTGTGCTGTTGGCGCTGTTGATCGCGGTGCCGCTGGCCACGCTGGCCGCGCGCAACAAGGGCGGCTGGGCGGATAACCTGATCCGCGTGTTCACCACCGTTGGCCTGGGCATGCCGGCATTCTGGCTGGGCTTGATGCTGATTCTGTTACTGAGTGTGCAGTGGGGTTTGTTCCCGGTGTCTGGCTACGGTCGCACCTGGCTCGACAAGGCCCACCATATGGTGCTGCCGTGCCTGACCATCGCCCTGGCGTTGTCGGCGGTGCTGGTGCGCAACCTGCGGGCGAGCATGTTGATGGAGTTGCAGGCTGATCACGTCACCGCCGCGCGGGCGCGTGGGGTGTCGGAGGCGCTGGTATTTCGCCGCCATGTGTTGCCCAACTCGCTGGTGCCGGCGGTCAACCTGCTGGCGGTGAACATTGGTTGGCTGATCAGCGGCACGGTGGTGATCGAAAGCCTGTTCGCCATTCCCGGCATCGGTCAATTGCTGGTACGTGGCATCTTCACCCGCGACTACATGGTGGTGCAGGGCGTGGCCATGGTGCTGGCCTGCGCGACCGTGGTGGTCAATTTCATCGCCGATGTGGTGACGGTCACCCTCGATCCCCGAGTGAAGATGCAATGAGCAGTCGCCCGTTGGTCGCGCCCTGGCGTTTGCGCCTGCGTTTCGGTTTTCGCAATGGCCGCCTGACGGCCGCGTGGGGCTTGCTGATTCTGCTGGGGTGGCTGGCCCTGGCGTTGTTCGCGCCGTGGATCGCGCCCTATGATCCCATCGTGCAGAACACCGAGATCAGCTTGATCGGCCCCAGCCTGGCACATCCCTTTGGCACCGATAACTACGGCAGGGATATCCTGTCGCGGGTGATCTGGGGCGCACGCATCGACCTGCAACTGGCCATCGTCGGGGTGATCTTCCCGTTCATCATCGGTACCTTCATCGGCGCGGTTTCGGGTTACATCGGCGGGCGTTTCGACAGCTTCTGCATGCGTGTGATAGACGTGATCCTGGCGTTCCCTTTCCTGGTGCTGATGCTGGCGATCATGGCCATCCTCGGCCCGGGCCTGCAGAGCTTTTACATCGCCATGGCACTGGTGGGCTGGGTGTCGTATGCGCGGTTGATCCGCTCGCAGATTCTGGTGCTCAAGGAGAGTGACTTTGCCCTGGCCGCCAAAAGCCTGGGGTTTGGCCATGGGCGCATTCTGTTCCGGCATTTGCTGCCCAACGCGCTGTTCGGCTCGATTGTGTTTTCCATGTCGGACGCGGTGCTGGTGTTGCTCAACGGCGCCGCCGTGAGTTACCTGGGCCTGGGCGTGCAACCGCCCACCGCGGAGTGGGGGACGATGGTTGCCGAGGGCCAGGCCTTTATCACCACCGCCTGGTGGATCTGCACGTTTCCGGGCCTGGCCATCGTGACCCTGGCCATGGGCTTCAGCCTGCTTGCCGATGGCGTGGCGCAAGTGTTGGGGGATCGCTCATGAGCCTGTTGCAGGTACGGGACCTGAGCGTGATCGCCCACACTGCCGGGCGCGACGTCACGCTGGTGGACCGTGTGTCTTTCGACCTGGCCGAAGGCGAGATCCTCGGTCTGGTGGGCGAGAGCGGTTCAGGCAAAACCATGGCGTGCCGTGGGCTGATGCGTCTATTGCCGTCGCCCAACCTGCGGGTGCAGGGCGGCGCGGTGCGGCTGGCTGGCCAGGATCTGCTGACACTCGACGACGCGGGGATGCGTGCCGTGCGAGGCGGGCAACTGGGCATGATCTTTCAGAACCCCAGCAGCCACCTCGACCCGCTGATGCGCATCGGTGAGCAGATCGCCGAGGGCATCCGCTTGCATCAAGGCGCGTCGAAAAAGGAAGCGCGCCAACAGGCCATCGAGGTACTGCGCCAAGTCGGCATTCCCGATCCGCAAGCGCGGGTCGACAACTACCCTCACGAGTTTTCCGGCGGCATGCGCCAACGCGCGATGATCGCCGTGGCCCTGGGCTGCAACCCCAGGGTGTTGATCGCCGACGAGCCGACCACCGCATTGGATGTGACGGTGCAGGCGCAAATCCTGCGTCTGCTGCTGGACCTGCGTGACCAGCGTGGCTTGTCGATCATCATGATCACCCATGACCTGGGCGTGGTCGCGCAAACCTGCGACGCCATCGCCGTGATGTACGCCGGGCGCCTGTGCGAGCACGGCAGCAAGTACGACCTGCTGGCGCAGCCGCAGCATCCCTACACCGCGGGTTTGATCGATTGCCAGCCGGCCCACAGCAGCGGTCATGCCCTGCTGCGCTCGATTCCCGGTCAGCCGCCGTTGCTGGATGCCTTGCCCGGCGGTTGCCGTTTCCATCCGCGCTGCCCGCAGGTGGGCGCCTTGTGCACCGAGGTGCTGCCCGAAGGTGCGCGCGTGGCCTGTCATTACCCGTTGGGAGCGCACCCATGAGCCTGTTGCAGATCAAGGACCTGGAGGTGAAGTTTGCTGCGTCCGGCACTGGCCTGTTCGGGTTGAACAAGCAGTGGGTGAGGGCGGTGAACGGGGTGTCGTTGAACCTTGCCGCCGGTGAAACCCTGGGGCTGGTGGGGGAGTCGGGCAGCGGTAAAAGCACCCTGGGCCGGGCGATTCTGCACTTGAACCCGATCAGTGCCGGGCAGGTGTTGTTCGACGGTATCGATATGGCCCATGGCAGCGGGCTCGACATCACGCGCCTGCGCCATGAAACCGCGATGATCTTCCAGGACCCTTACGCTGCGCTGAATCCGCGTCACACCATCGGCGAAACCATCGCCGAAGTGCTGCGGGTGCAACGCAAGGTCGCACCAGAGCAGATTCCGGCTCGTGTGAATGAGCTGCTTGACCTGGTTGGCCTGCGCCCCGAGTTGGCCAGCCGCAAACCCGGCTCCCTCAGCGGCGGCCAGTGCCAGCGTGTTGGCATCGCTCGGGCGCTGGCAGTGGAGCCGCGCCTGATCGTCGCTGACGAGTGCGTGGCGGCGCTGGATGTGTCGATCCAGGGGCAGATCATCAACCTGCTGCTGGAACTGCAACAACGCATGAACCTGGCAATCCTGTTTATCGCCCATGACTTGGCCATCGTGCGGCGCCTGTGCGACCGCGTGGCGGTGATGTACCTGGGCAAGATCGTCGAAGAAGGGCCGGTGGAGGCGGTGTTCACCGCGCCGCGCCATCCGTATACGGCGGCGCTGATCGAGGCGATTCCGGAGATCGATCCCCATCGGCCCCTGCCCGCCGAACCCCTGCCGGGAGAACCGCCGAGCCCGCTGAACTTGCCCACGGGTTGCGCCTTTCACCCGCGCTGTCGGCATGCACGGACGATGTGTTCCGTGGTGTTGCCGCCGACCCATTTTCTGCACGAGCATCGATACAGTTGCGTGCTTGAAGAACCGTTGAACCTTCCTGCCATTCATGAACAAGGAGTTATGACATGCAATCCCGTCACTTGAAGTTGCTCGCCGCCGCCACGCTCACGGCGTGGTCGCTGACTGCCGGTCTCGCCCAGGCCGCCGGTGTGCTGACCATCGGCTGCCGTGAAGACAGCACCACGTTCGACCCGATCAAAAGTGCGCAGAACCGCGACACCTGGGTGTTCGCCAACGTCTACGACACTCTGGTGCGCGTGGACAATTTGGGCACCAAGATGGAGCCAGGGCTGGCAGAAAGCTGGGACATCTCCAAGGACGGCCTGACCTACACCTTCAAGCTGCGCGACGCGAAGTTCTCCGATGGCTCGACGATTACCGCTGACGATGCGGCGTTCAGCCTGTTGCGCATCCGTGACAACAAGGCTTCGTTGTGGGCTGACCCGTTCAACCTGATCAACACCGCCAAGGCGACGGATCCGAAAACCCTGGTAGTCACGCTGAAGACCCCGGCTGTGGCTTTCCTTTCGCAACTGGCATCGCCGACGGTATCGATCCTGTCGGAAAAAGCCATGACCAAGATGGGCGAAGACGCCTATTCGGAAAACCCGGTGACCTCCGGCGCGTTTACCGTTGATGAATGGCGCAAGGGCGATCGCGTCATCCTCAAGAAGAACCCGAACTTCTGGCAGGCCAAAAATGTGAGCCTGGACGGCGTGGAGTGGGTCTCGGTGACCGACGACAACACCCGCATGCGCATGGTGCAGAACAACGAGCTGGATACGGCGATCTTCGTGCCGTTCTCGCGGGTCGAAGAGCTGAAGAAAGACAAGAACGTAGTGGTGCATTCCGACCCGTCCACCCGTGAAGATCATCTGTTGATCAACCACGAGCACGGCCTGTTGGCCAAGCCGGAAGTGCGTCAGGCGCTGGACATGGCCATCGACAAACAATCGCTGGTCAAGACCGCCACGTTCGGTCAGGGCACTGTGGCGTATTCCTACATTCCAAAGGGCTCGCTGTACCACTACGCCAACAACCTGCAACGCCCGTACGACCCGACCGCCGCCAGGAAACTGCTGGAGCAGGCGGGTGCCAAGGACTTGAAGCTCAACTACGTGGTCAACGCCGGCAACGAAGCCGACGAGCAAATTGCGGTGATCATCAAGGACCAGTTGGCCAAGGTCGGCGTGACCGCCAACCTGCAAAAGGTCGACCCGACCCAGAGTTGGCAGATGCTGGTGGACGGTGACTACGATATCTCGGTGATGTACTGGACCAACGACATCCTCGACCCGGACCAGAAGACCACGTTCGTACTGGGCCACGACACCAACCAGAACTACATGACCCGCTACAGGAACGACAAGGTCAAGGAGTTGGTGGCGACCGCTCGGATCGAGTCTGACCCGGTCAAGCGTGAGCAGATGTATGTGGAGCTGCAGAAACTGGCGAAACAGGATGTGAACTGGATCGACTTGTACTACAGCCCGTATATCAACATCTCACGCAAGAACATCAGTAACTTCCTGCAAAACCCGCTGGGTCGCTTCACCCTCGAGGAAGTGGTGAAAAACTAAGTTCCAGAGAACACTGCAATACAACTGTGGGAGCGGGCTTGCCCGCGAAAGCGGAGTGTCAGTCAACAGAGATATCGACTGATCTACCGCATTCGCGGGCAAGTCCGCTCCCACATTTGGATCTGCGTCCTTCCTGTTACTGCGCGTCGAACGCCTGGCCATTGATGCCGGCACTGTCCGGTCCCATCAGGTACAGATACACCGGCATGATCTCTTCAGGCGCGGGCCTTTCCATCGGGTTTTCTCCCGGATACGCCTGAGCCCGCATGCTCGTGCGCGTGCCGCCCGGGTTGATGCTGTTGGAGCGTACTGATGCAACGCTGTCGAGTTCGTCGGCCAGGGTTTGCATCAGGCCTTCGGTAGCAAACTTCGATACCCCGTAAGCGCCCCAATACGCACGGCCCTTGCGCCCCACGCTGCTGGAGGTGAACACCACCGACGCATCCTGGGACAGCTTGAGCAGAGGCAGCAAGGTGCTGGTCAGCATGAACATCGCGCTGACATTGACCTGCATCACCCGCATGAAATTTTCGCCCGACAGCTGCTCGATCGGCGTGCGCGGGCCGATGATCGAGGCGTTGTGCAGCAGACCATCGAGGTGGCCGAACTCCTTTTCGATCATCGCCGCCAGCTCATCGTATTGATGGGGCAGGGCGGTCTCCAGGTTGAACGGGATCACCACCGGCTGAGGCTGGCCGGCAGCTTCGATTTCGTCATACACCTGGGCCAGGTTGGCTTCGGTCTTGCCCAGCAACAGCACGGTGGCGCCATGGGCGGCGTAGGTTTTCGCCGCCGCTGCGCCAATCCCGCGGCCGGCGCCAGTCACCAGGATGACCCGGCCTTTGAGCAATTCTGGACGTGCGGAGTAATCAAACATAAATAGCCTCGACAAAATTCAGCGGGGTACAAACACCAGACTTGAAAGCTGTAGAGATCCCATATTCAGGTCTCCATTGGCCCTAGCAGCTGCACAGTGCGTTATCCAGCACCTTGCGCAGCTCGAGCGGGTGATCCACCACCACGTCGGCGCCCCAGTGGCGCGGGTTGTCGTCCGGGTGAATGTAGCCGTAGGTCACCGCCGCCGTACGGGTGCCTGCGTCACGGCCAGACTCGATATCGCGCAGGTCATCGCCGACAAACAGCACGCTGGCCGGGTCCAGGTCGAGCATCTTGCAGGCCAGGATCATGGGTTCCGGGTCCGGTTTGCTGTTTTTCACGTGATCCGGGCAGATCAGCAGCGCCGAGCGCTCGGCCAGGCCCAACTGCTGCATGATCGGCTCGGCGAAGCGCAGTGGCTTGTTGGTGACCACGCCCCAGATCAGCTTGGACTTCTCGAGGTCTTCCAGCAGTTCGGCCATACCGTCGAACAGTTTGCTGTGGACCGCGCAGCCTTTGAGGTAGCGCTCGAGGAATTCCTGGCGCAGTGCTTCAAAACCAGGGGATTCCGGGTCCTTGGAGAAGGTCACGGCCACCATCGCCCGCGCGCCGCCGGATATTTCATCGCGGATGTGCTGAGGGTTGATCGGCGCCAGGCCACGGTCGGCGCGCATGGCCTGGCAGATAGCGATAAAGTCCGGCGCGGTGTCCAGCAAGGTACCGTCCATATCGAAGAGAACCGCTCGCAACTTCACAGGCTCACTCCTCGCGCAGGGTCTGGATCATGTAGTTGACGTCAACGTCGTTGGCCAGCTTGTAGTGCTTGGTCAGCGGGTTGTAGGTCAGGCCGATGATGTCCTTGACGGTCAAGCCGGCCTGACGGCTCCAGGCCCCCAGCTCGGACGGGCGAATGAATTTCTTGAAGTCATGGGTGCCGCGGGGCAGCAGCTTCATGATGTATTCGGCGCCGATGATCGCAAACAGGTAAGCCTTGGGGTTGCGATTGATGGTGGAGAAGAACACTTGGCCGCCTGGCTTGACCATGCGGAAGCAGGCGCGGATCACCGACGAAGGGTCCGGCACGTGTTCCAGCATTTCGAGGCAGGTGACCACATCGAATTGCTCGGGCATTTCTTCCGCCAGGGCTTCGGCGGTGATCTGGCGGTATTCCACGTTCACGCCGGATTCCAGTTGGTGCAGTTGGGCCACGGCCAGAGGGGCTTCGCCCATGTCGATGCCCATCACGGTGGCGCCCCGTTGCGCCATGGCTTCGCTGAGGATGCCGCCGCCGCAGCCCACGTCCAGCACCTTTTTGCCGGCCAGGTTGACGCGTTCGTCAATCCAGTTGACCCGCAGCGGGTTGATGTCGTGCAGGGGCTTGAACTCGCTTTCGCGGTCCCACCAGCGGTGGGCCAGGGCTTCGAATTTGGCGATCTCGGCGTGGTCGACGTTGCTCATGGTGAATCCTCTGAATCTGATAATCGGTTTGCCGGTCCTGAACGGCAAGGTTCAGGACCTGCGTTATTCGGTGTGCCCGCTGATGCGCTGGCCCCAGGCGATCGCCGTGGCGGTCAGTTGCTGTTCATCCATGCGGGTCAATTGCCGGTCGTCGAGCAGTTGCTTGCCGGCGACCCAAAGGTGTTTCACACAATCGCGTCCGGTGGCATATATAAGCTGTGAGACCGGGTCGTAGACCGGTTGTTGCGCCAGCCCCGACAGATCGAAAGCGACGATATCCGCGGCCTTGCCCACCTCCAGTGAGCCGATCTCGGTTTCCAGGCCCATGGCCCGCGCGCCGTTGAGGGTGGCCATGCGCAGGGCGCGGTGGGCGTCGAGGGCGGTGGCAGCACCGGCGACGGCCTTGGCCAACATCGCGGCGGTGCGGGTTTCGCCCAGCAGGTCGAGGTCATTGTTACTGGCGGCGCCGTCGGTCCCTATGGCCACATTGACGCCAGCCTGCCACAGACGTTCAACCGGGCAAAAGCCGCTGGCCAGTTTCAGGTTGGATTCCGGGCAGTGGATGATGCTGGTGTTGCTTTCTACCAGCAATGCCAGGTCATCCTCGCTGATCTGGGTCATGTGAACGGCCTGGAAGCGTGGGCCCAGCAGGCCGAGGCGGCCCAGGCGCGCCAGCGGCCGCTCGCCGGTCTGTTCCACGGCTTGTTGTACCTCGAACGCGGTTTCATGCACATGCATGTGGATCGAGGCGTCCAGCTCCTCGGCCATGATCCGGATCTTTTCCAGGTTTTCATCGCACACGGTATAGGGCGCATGGGGACCGAACACGATTTTGATGCGTGGGTGATGCTTGAGGTCGCCGAACAATTCCACGCCCTGGCGAATGGCCTCGTCGGCAGTGCTGGCGCCCGGGATCGGGAAGTCGAGGATCGGGAATGCGATTTGTGCGCGTATGCCGCTGTTGTGTACGCAGTCGCTGGCGACCTTGGGGTAGAAGTACATGTCGGAGAAGCAGGTGATGCCGCCCTTGAGCTGCTCGGCGATGGCCAGGTCGGTGCCGTCGCGCACAAACGCTTCGTCGACCCACTTGGCTTCGGCGGGCCAGATGTGTTTTTCCAGCCAGGTCATCAGGGGCAAGTCGTCGGCCAGCCCGCGAAACAGGCTCATCGCCGCATGGCCGTGGGCATTGACCAGGCCGGGACTGAGCAGCATGCCCGGCAGTTCGCGCACTTCGCGGGCCTCCAGCTTCAACGCTGCCGTTCGTGGCCCGATAAACGCAATGCGCCCGTCGCGGATGCCCAGGCCGTGTTCCTTGAGCACCACGCCGGCGGGTTCGACAGGTACCAGCCAGGTGGGCAGCAGTAAGAGGTCGAGCGGGGCGGCAGTGGTGGTCATCGCAGGCTTCTTCCCGGGCAGCTATATAAAGAAGGGCGAAGTATACCCGAGCGTCCTGACTGGCGGATCGCTATAATCGGCGGCTTTTGTTCATGAGTGCGGAGTAAGGGATGCGCGATCGACTGTTGGCTGCGGAGAGAGTGAAGGCCATCGATTGGCGTGATGGCGCGCTGTACCTGCTCGATCAGCGTGCCTTGCCGTCCCGGGAAAGTTGGGTGGCCTGCGCCACGGTCGACGAGGTCGCCGCGGCCATTCGCGGGATGGTCGTGCGCGGGGCGGCGGCGATCGGCATTGCCGCCGCCTATGGCCTGGTACTCGCCGCCCGTGAACGGATCGCCGAGGGCGGTGACTGGCAGGCGGGCTGGGAGGAAGACTACGCGCTCTTGGCCGATAGCCGTCCAACCGCGTCAAACCTGTTCTGGGCGCTGAAAAGCATGCGCGACCGCCTGGACCGTCTCAAGAAGCACGCCGATCCGCTGGCCGCGCTGGAGGCCGAGGCGATCGCGATCCATCAGAGCGACCGCGAAGCCAACCTGACCATGGCCCAGTTAGGGGTGGAGCTGATCCGCAAGCACCAGGGGAACGCCCAGGCGATTCTCACCCATGGCAATGCCGGCGCGCTGGCGACGGGGGGAGTGGGCACGGCCCTCGGCGTGATTCGTGCGGCTTTCCTGGAAGGCATGGTCGAGCAGGTCTATGCCAACGAAACCCGGCCCTGGCTCCAGGGTTCGCGGTTGACGGCATGGGAGCTGGCGGGCGAGGGCATTCCGGTGACCGTCAACGCCGATTCGGCGGGCGCCCATATTCTCAAGACCAAAGGGGTGACCTGGGTGGTCGTCGGCGCCGACTGCATTGCGGCCAATGGCGATGTGATCAGCAAGATCGGCACCTATCAGTTGGCGGTATCCGCCATGCACCATGGCGTGCGCTTCATGGTGGTGGCGCCCAGCTCGACCCTGGATCTGATGATAGCCAGTGGCGATGATGTTGCGCTTGAAGAGCGGGATGCCGATGAGCTGCTGGAGGTGGCCGGACAGAGGTTTGCTGCGGATGTGCAGGCCTACAATCCGGTGTTCGACGTGACCCCCGCCGACCTCATTGACGTGATCGTGACTGAAAAGGGCGTCGTCGAGCGGCCGGACACTGCCAAGCTGGCCAAATTGATGTGCCGCAAGCGGCTGCATTAAGGGGTTGGCGCCGGCGAAGTCGTCATCGCAGGCAAGCCTGCTCCCACATGGAATGTGTTCACAGGTCAAAATGTGGGAGCGGGCTTGCCAGCGATTGGCGTTGAAAGTCAACAAATCCATTGGATCAGCCCCCTGAAAATAGCGCGGGACAGCCTCTGAGCCTCTCTCGTCGCCCTCAAGCCTGTCATCCGTCAACTAACTATGCTCCATGCGCGTCAGGGGGATAGGTGCGTGGCGGCGATTGTGATAACATCCGGCGGTTTCCAGGGTTGCCCCGAGGGGCTGCCTCTAACGTGCAGATCCGTGTCATAACTCGTTGATTTGTCGTAAGTCGTTGTCAGGCACTCGGCCGGCGGCGGCGAGCTTCGTTCGTCCCATATGGATGTGACGAGGTTTCACCCGAAAAAGGAATCAGGCTTCTCATGGGCGAACTGGCCAAAGAAATCCTCCCGGTCAATATCGAAGACGAGCTGAAACAGTCCTACCTCGACTACGCGATGAGCGTGATTGTCGGTCGGGCACTGCCTGATGCGCGCGATGGCTTGAAGCCCGTGCACCGGCGTGTGCTGTTCGCGATGAGCGAGCTGGGTAACGACTGGAACAAGCCGTACAAGAAATCTGCCCGTGTTGTCGGTGACGTGATCGGTAAGTATCACCCTCACGGTGACACTGCGGTGTACGACACCATCGTCCGGATGGCTCAGCCGTTCTCCCTGCGCTACCTGCTGGTAGACGGGCAGGGCAACTTCGGTTCGGTCGACGGCGACAACGCAGCTGCCATGCGATACACCGAAGTGCGCATGACCAAGCTGGCGCACGAACTGCTGGCCGACCTGCATAAAGAAACCGTGGACTGGGTGCCGAACTACGACGGCACCGAAATGATCCCGGCGGTCATGCCGACCAAGATCCCCAACCTGCTCGTCAACGGTTCCAGCGGTATTGCCGTGGGCATGGCGACCAACATCCCGCCGCACAACCTCGGTGAAGTCATCGACGGTTGCCTGGCCCTCATCGACAACCCCGAGCTGACCGTCGATGAGCTGATGCAATACATTCCCGGGCCGGACTTCCCGACCGCCGCGATCATCAACGGTCGTGCCGGTATCATCGAAGCCTACCGGACTGGCCGTGGCCGCATTTACATGCGCGCGCGTTCCACCATCGAAGACATCGACAAGGTCGGTGGTCGTCAGCAAATCGTCATCACCGAACTTCCTTACCAGTTGAACAAGGCTCGCCTGATCGAAAAGATCGCCGAGCTGGTCAAGGAGAAGAAGCTCGAAGGCATCACCGAACTGCGTGACGAGTCCGACAAGGACGGCATGCGTGTCGTGATCGAGCTGCGTCGTGGCGAAGTGCCGGAGGTGATCCTCAACAACCTCTACGCCCAGACCCAACTGCAGAGCGTGTTTGGTATCAACATCGTCGCGCTGATCGATGGCCGTCCACGGATCCTGAACCTCAAGGACTTGCTGGAAGCCTTCGTGCGTCACCGTCGCGAAGTGGTTACCCGCCGCACCGTGTTCGAGCTGCGCAAGGCTCGCGAACGCGGGCACATCCTGGAAGGCCAGGCGGTTGCGCTGTCGAACATCGATCCGGTGATCGCGTTGATCAAGGCATCGCCGACTCCGTCGGAAGCCAAGGAAGCGCTGATCAGCACGCCTTGGGAGTCCAGTGCGGTGATGACCATGGTCGAGCGCGCCGGTGCCGACTCGTGCCGTCCGGAAAACCTCGACCCGCAGTACGGCATGCGCGAGGGCAAGTATTTCCTGTCACCGGAACAGGCCCAGGCCATTCTGGAACTGCGCCTGCACCGCCTGACCGGTCTGGAGCACGAGAAGCTGCTGGCCGAGTACCAGGAGATTCTCAACCAGATCGGCGAGCTGATCCGCATCCTCAGCAGCGCCGTGCGCCTGATGGAAGTGATCCGCGAAGAACTGGAAGTGATCCGCGCCGAATACGGCGATGTGCGCCGCACCGAAATCCTCGATGCCCGCCTGGACCTGACCCTGGGTGACATGATCCCGGAAGAAGATCGCGTGGTGACCATCTCCCATGGCGGCTATGCCAAGACCCAGCCATTGGCTGCGTACCAGGCCCAGCGTCGTGGCGGTAAAGGCAAGTCGGCTACTGGCGTGAAGGACGAGGACTACATCGCTCACCTGCTGGTCGCCAACAGTCACACCACGCTGCTGTTGTTCTCCAGCAAGGGCAAGGTGTACTGGCTGAAAACCTACGAAATCCCGGAAGCGTCCCGTGCTGCCCGGGGTCGTCCGCTGGTCAACCTGCTGCCGCTGGATGATGGCGAATACATCACCACCATGCTGCCGGTCGAGGAATACACCGAAGGTCACTACATCTTCATGGCAACCGCCAACGGCACCGTGAAGAAGACCCCGCTGGAATCCTTCAGTCGTCAGCGCAGCGTGGGCCTGATTGCCCTGGAGCTGGATGAAGGCGATGTGTTGATTTCTGCGGCCATCACCGATGGCGAGCGTGAAGTCATGCTGTTCTCCGATGGCGGCAAGGTCACGCGCTTCAAGGAATCCGACGTTCGCGCCATGGGTCGTACCGCCCGTGGTGTGCGCGGCATGCGTCTGCCGGAAGGACAGAAGCTGATTTCGATGCTGATTCCGGAAGAGGGCAGCCAGATCCTCACCGCGTCGGCGCGTGGTTACGGCAAGCGTACCGCTATCAGCGAGTTCCCGGAGTACAAGCGTGGCGGCCAGGGCGTGATCGCCATGGTCAGCAACGACCGCAATGGCCGCCTGGTTGGCGCAGTGCAGGTGCTTGATGGTGAGGAGATCATGCTGATTTCCGACCAGGGCACTCTGGTGCGTACCCGTGTGGATGAAGTGTCGAGCCTGGGCCGTAACACTCAGGGCGTGACCTTGATCAAGCTGGCCAGCGACGAGACCCTGGTGGGTCTGGAGCGGGTTCAGGAACCGTCGGAAGTCGAAGGCGAGGAGCTGGAAGCCGAGGGCTTCGAGGGCGAGGTGATCGCCGCTGGCGATGACAACGTCGACGAGCCAACCCTCGATGCTGCCGCGGACGAAGAAGAACCGCAGGAATAAGCGGGCACGCAGGGGGCGGATGAAGATTCGCCCCCTTGTTGTTTGTCCCTTTTGAAATAACACCTCCTTTGGCTGGACGCGGTCAATGTGGGAGCTGGCTTGCCTGCGATGGCAGCGCCGCGGTATCACTGCACTACCGAGGTGCCCTTATCGCAGGCAAGCCAGCTCCCACAAGGGTTCACTCCAGAGAAAGGTTGTTGCCGAACATGATTGTAGCCCCACCAAATCAAAGTGAGATTGGATGTGAGCAAGAGAGCCTATAACTTCTGTGCCGGTCCCGCGGCGCTTCCTGAAGCAGTCCTGCAGCGCGCGCAGGCTGAACTCCTCGACTGGCATGGAAAAGGCCTCTCCGTGATGGAAATGAGCCATCGCAGCGATGAGTTCGTATCCATTGCCACCAAGGCCGAGCAGGATCTGCGTGACTTGCTGGACATCCCCTCCAACTACAAAGTGTTGTTCCTGCAAGGTGGTGCCAGCCAGCAGTTCGCCCAGATCCCGCTGAACCTGCTGCCCGAAGACGGCACTGCCGACTATATCGACACCGGTATCTGGGGGCAGAAGGCCATTGAAGAGGCCTCCCGTTATGGTCACGTCAACGTCGCGGGTACCGCCAAGCCTTACGATTACTTTGCCATTCCCGGTCAGAACGAGTGGAAGCTGTCGAAGGACGCTGCCTACGTGCACTACGTCGCCAACGAAACCATCGGCGGCCTGGAGTTCGACTGGGTGCCGGAAGTGGGCGACGTCCCGCTGGTGTGCGACATGTCGTCGGACATCCTCTCGCGTCCGATCGATGTGTCGAAATACGGCATGATCTACGCGGGCGCGCAAAAGAACATCGGCCCGAGCGGCATTCTGGTCAATATCATTCGCGAAGACTTGCTGGGCCGCGCCCGTTCGTTGTGCCCGACCATGCTCAACTACAAGGTCGCGGCGGATAACGGCTCGATGTACAACACGCCGCCCGCGTTCGCCTGGTACCTGTCCGGCCTGGTCTTCGAGTGGCTCAAGGAGCAGGGCGGTGTCGCCGCCATGGGCAAGCTGAACGAAGAGAAGAAGCGCGTTCTATACGACTTCATCGACGCCAGCGACCTGTACAGCAACCCGATCAACCTGACCGACCGCTCGTGGATGAACGTGCCGTTCCGCCTGGCGGATGATCGCCTGGACAAGCCCTTCCTGGCCGGTGCCGACGCGCGTGGCCTGCTGAACCTCAAGGGCCACCGTTCGGTGGGTGGCATGCGTGCCTCTATCTACAACGCCGTCGACATTCACGCGATCAACGCGCTGGTTGCCTACATGGCGGAGTTCGAAAAGGAGCACGGCTAATGTCTGAGCAAGAACTCAAAGCCCTGCGTGTGCGCATCGACAGCCTGGACGAGAAAGTCCTTGAGCTGATCAGCGAGCGTGCGCGCTGCGCCCAGGAAGTGGCACGGGTGAAGATGGCCTCTCTGGCTGAAGGCGAAGTGCCGGTGTTTTACCGTCCCGAGCGTGAAGCGCAGGTGCTCAAGCGCGTGATGGAGCGTAACAAGGGCCCATTGGGCAACGAAGAGATGGCGCGGTTGTTCCGTGAAATCATGTCCTCGTGCCTGGCCCTCGAGCAGCCGCTGAAAGTGGCCTACCTCGGCCCCGAGGGGACTTTCACCCAGGCGGCAGCCATGAAGCACTTCGGTCACGCCGTCATCAGCAAGCCGATGGCGGCCATTGATGAAGTGTTCCGTGAAGTGGCGGCCGGTGCGGTGAATTTTGGCGTGGTGCCGGTGGAGAACTCCACCGAGGGTGCTGTCAACCACACGCTGGACAGCTTCCTCGAACACGACATGGTCATTTGTGGTGAGGTCGAGCTGCGTATCCACCACCACTTGCTGGTGGGCGAGAACACCAAGACCGACAGCATCAGCCGTATCTACTCCCACGCCCAGTCCCTGGCCCAGTGCCGCAAGTGGCTGGACGCCCACTACCCGAATGTCGAGCGCGTGGCGGTGTCCAGCAATGCCGAGGCGGCCAAGCGGGTCAAAGGTGAGTGGAACTCGGCGGCCATCGCCGGTGACATGGCGGCGGGCCTGTATGGCCTTACGCGCCTGGCCGACAAGATCGAGGACCGCCCGGACAACTCCACGCGCTTCCTCATGATCGGCAACCAGGAAGTACCGCCGACCGGCGACGACAAGACCTCGATCATCGTCTCCATGAGCAACAAGCCTGGCGCCCTGCATGAGCTGCTGGTGCCGTTCCATGACAACGGGATTGACCTGACGCGAATCGAGACTCGTCCTTCGCGCAGCGGTAAATGGACTTACGTGTTCTTTATTGACTTCGTTGGCCACCACCGCGATCCGCTGGTTAAAGGTGTGCTGGAGAAAATCAGTCAGGAGGCCGTGGCACTCAAGGTGCTGGGCTCTTACCCGAAAGCGGTTTTGTGAGGCTTTAACATGAGTGGCAACTTCCTCGCCCTGGCTCAGCCGGGCGTGCAACAACTGTCGCCTTACGTTCCGGGCAAGCCTGTGGACGAGCTGGCGCGCGAGTTGAACCTGGACCCTTCGAACATCGTCAAGCTGGCCAGCAATGAAAACCCGTTGGGCCCGAGCCCCAAGGTGCTGGCGGCGATTCGTGAAGAGCTGGCCGAGCTGACCCGTTATCCGGACGGCAACGGCTTTGCCCTCAAGTCTCTGCTGGCGGAAAAGTGCCGGGTCGAGATGAGTCAGGTCACCCTGGGCAACGGTTCGAACGACATTCTGGAACTGGTGGGCCGTGCTTACCTGGCGCCGGGCCTGAACGCGGTGTTCAGTGAGCATGCGTTTGCGGTCTATCCGATTGTGACGCAGGCCGTGGGCGCTGATGCGAAAGTGGTTCCGGCAAAGGACTGGGGCCATGACCTGCCAGCGATGCTGGCCGCCATTGATGCGCAGACCCGTGTGGTGTTCATCGCCAACCCGAACAACCCGACCGGTACCTGGTTCGACGCGCAGGCGCTGGACGACTTCCTGCAGGACGTGCCTGAGCATGTGCTGGTGGTGCTGGATGAGGCCTATATCGAATACGCCGAAGGCAGCGACCTGCCGGATGGTCTCGACTTCCTCGCCGCTTTCCCGAACCTGCTGGTGTCGCGCACTTTCTCCAAGGCCTATGGCCTGGCATCGTTGCGAGTTGGCTATGGCCTGTCCACAGCGGTGGTGGCCGATGTGCTGAACCGTGTGCGCCAGCCGTTCAACGTCAATAGCCTCGCCCTGGCGGCGGCCTGTGCGGCGGTGAAGGATGCCGAGTACCTGGAAGAAGGTCGACGCATCAACGAAGCCGGCATGCTGCAATTGCAGGAAGGCTTCCGCGAGCTTGGCCTGGGCTGGATTCCTTCCAAGGGCAACTTCATTTGCGTCGACCTCGGTCAGGTGGCGGCGCCGGTATTCCAGGGGTTGTTGCGTGAAGGCGTGATCGTGCGCCCCACAGCGAATTACGGTATGCCGAATCATCTGCGTATCACCATCGGTTTGCCGGCTGAGAACAGTCGCTTCCTGGAGGCGCTGGCCAAGGTTCTGGCCCGTGGTTGATGTCACTGCATTGCAACCTGCTGTGCCTATGATCGGTCGCCTGGTGGTGGTCGGTCTGGGGTTGATCGGTGGCTCCTTCGCCAAAGGCCTGCGTGAAAGCGGCCTGTGTGGTGAAGTGGTCGGTGTGGATCTGGACCCGCAATCGCGCAAACTGGCGGTTGAACTGGGCGTGGTGGACCGTTGCGAGGCGGACTTGGCGCTCGCGTGCCAGGGCGCCGATGTGATCCAGCTGGCCGTGCCGATCCTGGCCATGGAGAAATTGCTGGGCGTGCTGGCAGGCATGGAGCTGGGGCAAGCGATCCTGACCGATGTCGGCAGCGCCAAAGGCAATGTGGTGCGCGCGGCGCAACAGGCGTTCGGCGGCATGCCGGCGCGCTTCGTGCCGGGCCACCCGATTGCCGGTTCCGAGCAGAGCGGGGTGGAGGCGTCGAACGCACAGTTGTTCCGTCGCCATAAAGTCATCCTGACGCCGCTGGCGCAAACCGATCCGTCGGCGCTGGCGGTGGTGGATCGCCTGTGGCGTGAGCTGGGGGCGGATGTTGAGCATATGCAGGTCGAGCGTCACGACGAAGTGCTGGCGGCGACCAGTCATCTGCCGCATCTGCTGGCATTTGGCCTGGTCGACTCCCTGGCCAAGCGCAACGAGAACCTCGAGATTTTCCGTTATGCCGCGGGTGGCTTCCGCGACTTCACGCGGATTGCCGGCAGCGACCCGGTGATGTGGCATGACATCTTTCTGGCCAACCGCGAGGCGGTGTTGCGCACCCTCGACGCCTTCCGCAGCGACCTTGACGTTCTGCGCGACGCGGTCGATGCCGGGGATGGCCATCAATTACTGGGCGTGTTCACCCGCGCGCGGGTGGCGCGCGAACACTTCAGCAAGATCCTGGCGCGCCGGGCTTATATGGAAACTGCAGTGAACGCCGATGATCTGACTTTTCTCGCCAGCCCGGGTGGCCGCTTGAGTGGCCGTATTCGCGTGCCGGGCGACAAGTCGATCTCCCATCGGTCGATCATGCTGGGGTCGTTGGCGGAAGGCGTGACCGAAGTCGAAGGTTTCCTGGAGGGCGAAGATGCCCTGGCGACCTTGCAGGCATTTCGTGACATGGGGGTGGTGATCGAAGGGCCGCACCATGGACGGGTGACCATTCACGGTGTGGGGTTGCATGGCTTGAAGCCGGCGCCGGGGCCGATCTATCTCGGTAACTCGGGCACCTCCATGCGTTTGCTGTCCGGTTTGCTGGCGGCGCAGCGTTTCGACAGTGTGCTGACGGGCGACGTCTCCTTGTCCAAGCGCCCGATGAACCGCGTAGCCAAGCCTCTGCGGGAAATGGGCGCGGTGATCGAGACCGGGTCTGAAGGGCGTCCGCCGCTGACCATTCGCGGTGGTCAATCACTCAAGGGCCTTACCTACGCGTTGCCGATGGCGAGTGCGCAGGTCAAGTCCTGTCTGCTGCTGGCGGGGTTGTATGCCGAGGGTGAAACTTCGGTCACTGAGCCTGCGCCAACCCGGGATCACACCGAGCGCATGTTGCGGGGCTTTGGTTATCCGGTGGCCGTCAGCGGTGCGACGGCTTCGGTCGAGCCGGGGCATTCGCTGACGGCCACCCATATTGAAGTGCCAGGAGATATTTCGTCGTCTGCGTTCTTCCTGGTGGCCGCTTCTATTGCCGAGGGTTCCGAGTTGTTGCTGGAGCATGTCGGTATCAATCCGACGCGGACCGGGGTGATCGATATCCTGCGCTTGATGGGAGCTGATATCACGTTGGAAAACCTCCGTGAAGTGGGTGGCGAGCCGGTTGCCGACCTGCGCGTGCGTGCGGCGCCGCTAAAGGGTATCGAGATTCCCGAGGCGCTGGTGCCATTGGCCATCGATGAATTCCCGGTGTTGTTCGTCGCGGCGGCCTGTGCCGAGGGGCGCACTGTTTTGCGCGGGGCTCAAGAACTGCGGGTGAAGGAGTCTGATCGCATCCAGGCCATGGCCGACGGTCTGTCCGTGTTGGGGGTGAAGTGTGAACCGACCCCTGATGGGATTATCATTGACGGTGGCCTGGTGGGCGGCGGTGACGTTCACGCCCAGGGCGATCATCGGATTGCCATGGCGTTCAGCGTCGCCTCCCTGCGTGCGGCCGAGCCGATTCGCATTCATGACTGCGCCAATGTTGCTACGTCTTTTCCGAACTTTCTTACACTGTGTGCCCAAGTCGGCATTCGTGTTGCCCAAGAGGCTCAATTGTGAATATCAAAGCACCGGTGATTACCATCGACGGACCGAGTGGTTCGGGCAAGGGCACGATTGCCGGCATCCTGGCCAAGCGTCTGGGTTGGTGCCTGCTGGATTCCGGCGCGCTGTACCGCCTGCTGGCGTTCGCTGCGCGTAATCATGGCGTCGACCTGACCAACGAAGAGTCCCTGAAGCTGCTGGCCGCGCATCTTGATGTGCAGTTTGTCGGTGCGACAGAGGGGCACCCTCAGCGCATCATTCTGGAAGGGGATGATGTCACCGACGACCTGCGCAATGAGCAAGTGGGCTCCTGGGCTTCCCAGGTGGCGGCATTGCCGGCCGTGCGGGATGCCTTGCTGCAACGTCAGCGTGCCTTTCAGGAGCCGCCGGGCCTGGTGGCCGATGGCCGCGACATGGGCACGGTGGTATTTCCGGACGCGCCGCTGAAGATTTTCCTGACCGCCAGCGCCGAGGAGCGGGCTCGCCGCCGCTACTTGCAGTTGAAGGGTAAGGTCGATGGTGTTAGTCTGTCGAGTCTGCTAGATGAGATACGTGCGCGTGACGAACGTGACACCCAGCGTGCGGTGGCCCCGCTCAAACCGGCGGCCGACGCCATACAGCTGGATTCCACGGAGTTGTCCATCGAGCAGGTGCTGGAACGCATCTTGAGTGAAATCGCCATTCGCGATATTGCCGGGTGACCAAGAAGGCTGCAGGGGACCAGTCATAGTCCTGTGGTGCTTCTTTTAATTGAAACTAACCCACATCGTCTGGGGTGTGGAGATGGGCGTATTCTTCGCCCTTATCAACAGGAATTAAAATGAGCGAAAGCTTTGCGGAACTCTTTGAAGAAAGCCTAAAGACCCTGAACCTTCAGGCAGGCTCCATCATCACCGGTGTTATCGTTGATATCGATTACCAGGCTCGCTGGGTAACCGTTCACGCTGGTCTGAAGTCTGAAGCGCTGATCCCGCTGGAGCAGTTCTACACTGATGCTGGCGAACTGAACATCAACGTCGGTGACGAAGTTCACGTTGCTCTGGACTCGGTTGAAGACGGTTTCGGTGAAACCAAGCTGTCCCGTGAAAAAGCCAAGCGCGCTGAATGCTGGATTGTTCTCGAAGCAGCCTTCGCAGCTGAAGAAGTGGTCAAGGGCGTTATCAACGGTAAGGTTAAAGGCGGCTTCACTGTCGACGTTAACGGCATCCGTGCGTTCCTGCCAGGTTCTTTGGTCGATGTTCGTCCAGTGCGCGACACCACGCACCTGGAAGGCAAAGAACTCGAATTCAAGGTCATCAAGCTCGACCAGAAGCGCAACAACGTTGTCGTTTCCCGTCGCAGCGTCCTGGAAGCAGAGAACTCCGCCGAGCGTGAAGCTCTGCTGGAATCCCTGCAGGAAGGCCAACAAGTCAAAGGTATCGTCAAAAACCTCACCGACTACGGCGCATTCGTCGACCTGGGTGGCGTGGATGGCCTGCTGCACATCACCGACATGGCTTGGAAGCGCATCAAGCATCCTTCCGAAATCGTCAATGTTGGCGACGAGATCGATGTCAAGGTTCTGAAATACGATCGCGAGCGCAACCGTGTTTCCCTGGGCCTGAAGCAACTGGGTGAAGATCCATGGGTCGCTATCAAAGCCCGTTACCCAGAAAGCACTCGCGTGACTGCGCGTGTTACCAACCTGACCGACTACGGCTGCTTCGCTGAGCTGGAAGAGGGCGTTGAAGGTCTGGTACACGTTTCCGAAATGGACTGGACCAACAAGAACATCCACCCTTCGAAAGTCGTACAAGTCGGCGACGAAGTGGAAGTCATGGTTCTGGACATCGACGAAGAGCGTCGTCGTATCTCCCTGGGCATCAAGCAGTGCAAATCCAACCCATGGGAAGATTTCTCTGGCCAGTTCAACAAGGGCGATAAAATCTCCGGCACCATCAAGTCGATCACCGATTTCGGTATCTTCATTGGTCTGGATGGCGGCATCGACGGCCTAGTTCACCTGTCCGACATCTCCTGGAACGAAGTAGGCGAAGAAGCTGTTCGTCGCTTCAAGAAGGGCGACGAGCTGGACACCGTTATCCTGTCGGTTGACCCAGAGCGCGAGCGTATCTCCCTGGGTATCAAGCAACTGGAAAGCGATCCGTTCTCTGAATACGTTCAGGACAACGACAAAGGCGCAATCGTTAAAGGCACCGTGAAAGAAGTTGACGCCAAAGGCGCCATCATCGTTCTGGCCGACGATATCGAAGCGACTCTGAAAGCCTCCGAAATCAGCCGTGACCGCGTTGAAGACGCGCGCAACGTTCTGAAAGAAGGCCAGGAAGTAGAAGCCAAGATCATCAGCGTTGACCGCAAGAGCCGCGTAATCCAGCTCTCCATCAAGTCGAAAGACGACGCTGAAGAGAAAGAAGCCATCCAAAGCTTGAAAGACAAGCCTGCGGATAGCATCGCTGCTGGTCCTACCACTCTGGGCGACCTGTTGCGTGCACAAATGGAAAAACAGAACTGAGTTCTGTCAGACCATAAAAAAGGGCGACTTCGGTCGCCCTTTTTTGTGCCTGAAATTTGTTGATTCAACGACCGAGAACCCTTCGCTATAGATCGGGGTCAGAACTGATTATAGTGTTCAAAAAGTGATCTCCGCGTTGCGGCTTCAATAAGGATTTGAATGAACAGGTTTATCGTATTATTCGTCGCCATCATGCTTGCAGGCTGTGCGGCAACCAGCGCCAAGACCCATGCCAAGCGCGGTGTGAGCGGCATAGAGATCGATTGCTCAGGCCTGGGTAACAAGTGGGAGAAGTGCGAGAAACGCGCTGCCCGGGAATGCAAGATGCAGGGCTACAAGGTCATCACTCGGTCCAGTGACGCCAAGGACGAAGAGGGTGATTACCTGTTTGGCTGGAACCCGGCTGGCGCCGTGACTCGTACCATGTTGGTAATCTGCAATTAAAGGCAGGCACAGGCTTGCGGCAGATTGCCATCTGCTCGGTGGATAAGTTGCCCGGTGGGCTGTTCAAATTCATCAAGTCATGCTAAAACCTTCGAAGCGCTTTTCCTAGCTGCTTGAAAAAGAAGGGAAAAATATGACGAAGTCGGAGTTGATCGAACGAATTGTCACCCATCAAGGGCTGCTCTCATCCAAGGATGTAGAGTTGGCTATCAAGACCATGCTTGAGCAAATGTCGCAGTGCCTGGCGACTGGCGACCGAATTGAGATCCGTGGGTTTGGGAGTTTTTCTCTCCACTACCGCGCACCGCGTGTGGGCCGCAACCCGAAGACTGGGCAGTCGGTGAGTCTGGATGGGAAATTTGTGCCTCATTTCAAGCCGGGGAAGGAGTTGCGGGATAGGGTGAATGAGGATGAGGAGGCGGTTTGAAGCCTCTTAAGGAGGGGGTCATGACTAGTCTAAAGCGCGTGCTGACACTTCTGGTGCTTGTAGTGTCGGTGCTGTTTGTTTTGCTTTTTGTACTTGAAAATCAGCAGCCTATTTCTTTATTGTTCTTGGGCTTGGCGAGCCCACAAATACCTGTCTCTTTTTTTGTCATATTGGCGCTGCTGGTGGGGCTGGCAGCTGGGCCGTTATTTGGATGGGTGTTTTATCGTCTTTTCAAGAAACGAGATAAACGTTCGGTTTGACTCTGAAATTCGCTGAAAGATCAGTGATTTGCGTCTGTTGAGCGTAATTCCGTCAGGGATAGGGTGCTGCTATTTGCTCCTTTAACCAACGAACCGCCGTAGCTCCTTCGATATCCGATAGTCTGTTGATCGGGGGCGCTCGATAAGCGCAGATACGCGTTGTTCGGTCTTTTGCCGTTCGAGCCTTATATTTGCGTTGAAGTCCGCTCTCCCATGTTTATCTATCCTCTCCTGTTTTTTGTGTCGAGCTGAAATTGCTGTGATGTAGTTTGTCATATTCCTTGACTGCTGCTTGGCCCTTTTCCGTTTTTCTAGCTTTGATTGTCTAGCAATTTACCCAGGAAAATGAATACCCGCGCGAGGGTATCGTTGGGCTGAGTAAACGTAGCTGTGTAGCAGTGCGTGTAGCCTACGGTGGCCTGTATCTCGGATTTGCATGGAAAAGGATCGTTGCCAAGGTCGTACGAACGTTGCCTGTAGTGATTCTGTATACTTTCTGATGCTATCCGGCGTGATTATTGGCTAGTGGAGTGATGAGTCAGGAATACGCCATAGCATAGTTTCAGATACGCTAATAGCGCATGCTCTGAGTGTGCCTTCTAGACGTTGTCTTCCTTGCCCCACCATACAGAATTTTTCTCCGTCCCGGGCGCAGAAGTGACAAGTATCTTGTTAAACTGTGGCGTAATGATGGCCATTAGCTTCGGCTTTCCAGGGGGCGCCCGGGTTCGGCAGCAGCACACTGTTAGAGGTCAGGCAGAAATTTTTAATCAGTCTCATGAGGCCCAAAGTTCAATTTTTATACCGCGGTGAAGTAAGCTGCGCGGAAAATAAATATGAATGCTCATGTATAAGTAGGTGAGAATAAAACGCATGGAATTACGCGTCGAAATACTAGACAAACCGGCTATTTCAATTGTAGTTCCGGTATATAGAAGTGAAAGGACACTTCGTGAGTTGTATTTACGCATAGTGAAAGTTATGGAGATCTTGGGGGCATCCTTTGAGTTGATATTCGTTGAGGACTCTGGCGGAGATGGTTCTTGGGATATTATACGGGAAATGGCCGCTGGGGATCGTCGAGTTCGTGGAATCAATTTTAGCCGGAATTTTGGTCAGCACGCCGCGACGATATGCGGATTTTCTGCATCGAGAGGTGATTGGGTAATTACACTTGACGATGACTTGGAACAAGCCCCAGAGGATATTCCTGCCTTATACGAAAGGGCGCTACAAGGGGCGGATTTGGTTTACGGTGTTTATTCTGAGCGTACTCATAGCGTCTGGAGAAATGTATCATCTGCTATTGCCAGGTGGATGTTTAATAAAGCAATTCCATCTTTAAACTATTCATATACTAGTTATAGGGTTGTTCGAGGGGACATCGCAAGGGCACTGTCTAAGTTTGACTCGCCTTATCCTTTTGTTGATGGCTATTTGTCCTGGCTGACTAATAATTATGCAACAGTTGCTGTTGCCCACGATGTCAGAGCTCATGGGTTAAGCAATTATACGTTTAAAAAGCTTATGACGCATACCGTAAATATATTTGTGACATTCTCTGATTTGCCTCTAAGGGCCGCTAGTTGGCTAGGATTTTTTTCGTTCTTAGTAGGAGTTGGATGGCTGCTGGTGATTTTTTTGAGTTTTCTCTCTGGCGGCGTTACTGTTTCGGGATACGCATCAATAATGGCAGGGATACTTGCATTTGGAGGCGTGCAACTGTTAGTGCTTGGAGTTTTTGGGGAATATTTGGGACGAATAAACTTTAAATCTTCAAGGAAGCCATTGTACCTTGTTAAAGAAGCAGCAGGTGTGGAGGGGAGTGAAAAGTCAAGCCGATCGGGTTGATCGGTGTGATGTGTCAGTAGGTGTTATTTTGGTTTGTAATATGAAATCTGGATCAGTTTCGTAGGTGAATGAGATGAAGATCGTATACTTGTGGGGGAGCGACTTTAGCGTTGTTCTGGGTGAGGATTTGATAAGAGAGAATGATAGTTATATTGTTGTCCCTGCCAATGACTCTGCTTTTCCTAATGATCTTCAGGATGGTGCATGTAAAGCGTTTGGCGACCGTGTGATTAAGGTTTCTTATGATCAAGAAGAACTCGTGCGTGTTATTGAGGTGCTTGATCCTGATGTGATTATTTCGATGGGGTGGAGGAGGATTCTTGGGGGGGGGGTGTTGCAGAAGTTAAGCGGTAAAATAATTCTGAATATTCATCCCGCCCTGTTGCCAGAATATAAAGGTTATCATACTGAGCCTTATGTCATCATGAACGATGAGAAAGAACACGGTATTACTGCGCACTACTTAGAGGCCGGTCTTGATAGTGGAGATATTGTTCATCAAGCTAGATTTTCAATTTCAAAATTTAGTACGACGAACTCCATCAAGGCCCAAGTTAATGAAATAATGCCTCATTTTCTTCGTGAACTCTTTTTGATTATTCGTTCAGGGAAGATTAGGCGGGTGGTGCAGGATGAAAAATTGAACAAGATCGTTGCGCCAAAAAGGCGTCCTCAAGACTCCGAAATTGATTCTGGAAAAACGCTGGATGAATTGTACGATACTCTTCGTGCATGTAACGACGAGCGTTACCCTGCGTTTTTTTATGTAAATGGAGAGCGAGTTTTTATTTCAATATGGCGGGACAAGGAGGCTTGCCGTGAACACGACCTCGAAATCTGATGTGTCTTCTGAGGGAGAAGACGCTACAGTTTTTTTTTATGAGCAGCGCGCATCAACTGTGATATTCAATATGGTCAACAGTTGTTCGTCCACAGGGCCATTTTTATTGCCTGCTAATATCTGCCCTGTTGTTCCGTTGGCTTTGCTTAAAGCCAATAGGCAGTTTGAACTTATTGATATTTCTCCAGAAACGTATTGTATCGACCATGAGAGAGTGATGGCGCGTTGGAAGTCGTCGGGCGAGGTTCCGGCGGGTTTAATCTATGTAAGGTCTTATGGTGCGGTTTTCGATACTTCCGAGTTTTTTTCGGAGATTAAAACGATATCACCTGATGCTTTGATTATTGATGATCGCTGCCTATGTATGCCGAACTTTGATGGTATCGTCGCTTCCTCCGCAGATGCTGTTGTTTTCAGCACGGGATATGCTAAAAGCGTGGATATTGGCTTTGGTGGCTATGGTGTTGCCAGGAGTGGGTTTTCTTATACTCGTAAAGATCTTCGATTTAATGAGGCGGATCTCAGCAAGATTACTCACAACTATAAGCGGTCCCTGACGGGGCGGGAGCGTTACATTTATGAGGATTGCGATTGGCTGGATGCGCGCAGGCCGCCGCTCGACTGGGACGCTTATAGGGCCTTGGTGGAGCAGGAGTGTCGCCGATCGCAATGTCAAAAAATACGTATTAATACCGTTTATAGGACTCGGATGCATTGGGTTAACCAGCTTTCCGAGGCTTTTCAGACTTGGAGGTTTAATATTATTGTCAGGGATCCGCTCACTATTTTGAGCCATTTGCAGAGGGAAGGGTTGTTTGCAAGCAGTCATTATGACTCTCTGGCAGGTGTGTTTGATACAAGCAATGCGCCTGTAGCCGAAAGGATGAAGTCAGTGGTGATAAATCTTTTTAATGATCGATACTTTGATGAGGCTAAAGCTGCCTTATTGGTCGAGTGCCTCAAGAATTTTAAAGTTATGCGTCCAGAGTGTTTCTATTAAATGAAAACTGTAGTGGTGTTGCAGTCAAATTACATTCCGTGGAAAGGCTATTTTGACTTGGTTCATGAGGCGGATGTTTTTGTGTTCTATGATGATGTTCAGTATACAAAAAACGATTGGCGAAATCGCAATAAATTGAAGTCGGCAAATGGCGTTGATTGGATTACCATTCCAGTAGGTGGTGGTGTTAATCGTCTTATATGTGAGGTTGAAATCTCCAATACTTCCTGGCAGGTAAAGCACTGGAAGACGATAGAGCAGAATTACAGGAAGTCGCCCTATTTTTCCATGTACAGGGATATTCTGGAAGCTGTTTATATGGGAAGGCAATGGCATAATCTATCCGAACTCAATCAATTTTTAATTCGAACCATTGCTGTTGATATATTGGGCATTGAGACGACTTTTGAGAGTTCTAGAAATTTCCCCCTTGCTGGAAAAAAAATGGACAGGCTGCTTGATCTGGTGGTGCAGGTCGGGGGGAGTAGGTATTTGTCGGGGCCTGCAGCATTGCAGTATATTGAGCCCCGTTGTTTTTCCGATGTGGGCATACAGCTGGATTGGAAAGACTACGCAGGTTATCCTGAATACTCTCAACAGTTTCCACCATTTGAACATGGTGTTTCAATACTCGATCTATTATTCAATGTTGGCCCCGATGCAAGTTGGTATATATGGGGATGGCGTGAGGAGAGAGCTTCAGGTTTTTAAGGTCGATATCGCGGAACGATAGATATCTGCGGTGCAAAAAGTGTATTCATGCAGAATGGTCGCCCTTATTGAATCGAAAGGTGGGGTTTGATGAAGTCAGAAAGACGCTGGGTAGTGAATTTGGTCTCTTTGCGCATTGTAAGATATTGCGGTGTGGGAGTATTTGTTAACGGCGCAGGATACGCACTTTTTTTGTTAATGATCCTTGTTGGGCTGAGCCATAAGTTGTCTGCATCACTTACCTATTTTTTAGGTGTTTTGGCAAGTTTTGTACTTAACCGGGCTCTGGTGTTCAGGAGTGTTGTCACATGGAGGTCGGGTTTTTTTCGCCTTTGCATAATGTTGTCTTTAGGGTACGCAATCAATATTTCGATGTTATATGTCGGGGTGGACGTTTTTAAATTGCCTGCGAGCATTGTTCAGTTGGTGTCGATTGTGTGTGTCTCGGTGTTTTTTTATTGTGTAAATAAATGGTTTGTACATAAAGAGAGCGAGGTTTAAGGATGCTGGTCAAAAATCGTAGACTAATTGTTTTTTTATATTCAGTGTATAGCTATTCTTCGGTGCTGGCGTGGGGGGGGCTAAATGTATTACCTCAGTTTGTCAGGCAATTTATTTTTCGTCTGGTATTCAAACATCTTGGCCGTGCGGGATTTATCGATTATGGTTGCTTCGTCAGGTACCCATGGCGTGTCTCAATAGGCAATCATGTCGATATAAATCGCGGTTGCGAATTGTACTCGTCGATGCAAACATCTGATGGCTTGATTGTGCTCGAAGATAACGTCGTTTTGGGGCCGGGTGTTACTATATTCGCTTCGACTCATGACTATGCGTCTCTCCAATTGCCTGATTTATCGGCACCGGTGAAAATATGTCGTTATGCTTGGGTGGGGGGGAAGAGTATTATATTACCGGGTGTTGTAATTGGAGAGGGTGCCGTTATAGGTGCTGGCTCGGTAGTTACCAAGGATATTCCTGCTTACTGTGTGGCTGTGGGCAATCCAGCGAAGGTTATAAAGAACAGAGTGCTTGATGAGGTTGGCGATTGATTTTCCGATTGTTAGGAAGTCAATAAAGTCTGAGTACGTTGTTATTCTGACCTGTAAATATTGGTTTTTACAGGGGCCATAAAGCTGCTGTTGTATAATGGGTTTGGGTAGGAGTTTATATGAATAATGAAAGGATATTTTTCAATCGGCCTTATATGACTGGCAAAGAGCTGTATTATATAGCTGAGGCTAAGTTTGGAAATATGCTGGCTGGTGATGGTTCTTTCACAAAGCGTTGCCATGCTTGGCTGGAAAACAAAGTGAGCTGTGATGTTGCACTGCTTACGCACTCCTGCACGGCGGCACTCGAGATGGCTGCGCTGCTGTTGAATATCGAGCCCGGTGATGAAGTTATTTTGCCTTCTTATACATTCGTCTCGACGGCAAATGCATTTGTTTTACGTGGTGCTGTTCCGGTGTTTGTTGATGTCCGTAGGGATACATTAAATTTGGATGAGCAGCTAATAGAGGCTGCTATTACTCCACGCACCAAAGCTTTTATTCCGGTCCATTACGCTGGTGTTTCTTGCGAAATGGATACAATTATGGATATTGCGCAACGGCATAACATTAGTGTGGTAGAGGATGCCGCGCAGGGTATTATGTCAACTTATAAGGGACGCGCAGTGGGAGGCATTGGCGATCTCGGTGCTTTTAGCTTTCACGAGACCAAGAATGTTATTTCGGGCGAGGGCGGTGCCTTATTGGTTAATGACCCGGAATTATCACTGCGCGCTGAAATTATTCGTGAAAAAGGGACTGATCGTAGTCGTTTTTTTCGTGGAGAGGTTGATAAGTACACATGGCAAGAAGTTGGGTCATCTTTTTTGCCAGGTGAATTAAGTGCGGCATTTTTATGGGCGCAATTTGAGGAGGCCTACAGTATTACTGCAAGGCGTCTCGATGTCTGGAATTATTATCATGCTGCGTTTGCCTCCCTGGAGGCTCAGGGAGTATTGCGCCGGCCGATAATACCTGCTGAGTGCGAGCATAATGCACATATGTATTATGTTTTGCTTTCTCCGGGGATTGACCGCCAGCGAGTGCTGGAAAACTTGAAGTCTCACAATATTTCGGCGGTGTTTCATTATGTACCGCTGCATTCATCTCCCGGTGGAGTTCGTTATGGGCGTACGCACGGGAGTATGGATGTTACTAATGAGCTTTCGGAGTGCTTACTACGCTTGCCACTTTGGGTTGGCATTACTCAGGATCAACAAGATCGGGTAATCGATACGTTGACGCGCGCTATCACCTGAAACTCGGCGTGGAGTATTTTTTTGGGGGGGGTAGGCTCCCCCCCCTTTTTTTTATGGGCTTCGTAATATTATTAAAAAGCCCTTATTTTTCCTGCGAAATAATGTTTGCTACGTCTTCGTGAGTAATGAGTTGAGAGTTGTATTTGATTTCTGGCATCAATCGAGAATATAGACTTCCCTGGTTCTCGCTCTTGAGCGTCAGTTTGACCAGTGCAACTGGCTCGTCAGAGCTTCTTCGGTGCGCCCCAGCCTTGTACTTACTATCAAAATACATGTCTAAGTCACCACTTACGTATTGCTTGAGGGCTTTCGGTTCTACAGCAAATCGCTGCTCGTCGCCCAGTGCATGCACCAGCATTCCATTCCACTCGTAGAAGCGATAGGTGCGGTTAATGGCGTTAGCAGACTTGGTGTGATCCTCTATGATTAAAAAGTTTGCAGATTTGATAATAGGGTCATTTTTTATTTTTTCGATAATGAACAACTGTTTTTGCCAGTCAGCATAAAAGCTTGCATAGCTGTTTATGCCGAAGCTTAATCCGACAGACAGTATTAAGCTGAGAGCGGCGATCTTGGCCTTTTGGGGGGTGTACATTATCGCTGCGCAGATTAATGTTGCGCTACCCAGCGGCATGAGGAGTTGATGTCGTGATGTCCAGTCTGTGAATGTAGGTGTGTAACCTAATATCCAGTAAGGAAACCCACCGGCAATGATTGCTGTCATGCCCAGGGCCAGCAGTATTGGGTTGCTGATAATTTGAGGAGGCTGATTTTTATTTAGAGAGAAAATTTTTCTCAATAGAATGTAAATAAAAGGCAATAGGACTAGCGTTGTAAGGATATCTATTCTGAGGTTAAATAGATCTTTAATTTGACCCCGGATTGCGCTAGAAACAAATGCCAGGTTGTACTCCTGATTGTACCCGCTATAAAATCCAACAGGCTTATAAAACGTGGTTTTTATGAAAAAATAAATAAACGGAAGGGCGATTAGTTCCCAGCGACTTAGCATAGCCTGAAGCAGTACGGGGATGCTGAATCGGCTTGATGAGCGGTACAGAAGGTCAAGGATCGGTAAGGAGTAGAATACGAGTAAAGAGTTGGTGTTGAAGCTTAGAAAAAAAAGTATTGCTGCCAGTATGCGATGCCTGTCAATTGCGAGCCAACCAGCAAAAAACATTGCGTAGCAAATGGTATAGGGGAAGTCAATTATTGCAACTCTTGCGATGTTGAACGGGAGTAGCATAAATAGAAGTACAATGCACCAGCGCGTATGTTGCCCGAATGCGCCATTTCTTCTGAGTATGGAGTTTAGGAAGTATCCCGATGCCCCCATCATAAAGAAGGTGGCTATTTTATAGCTCCACACCCCCACGGAAATTAAACCGACATGCAGGTAGCCATTAAGGTTGAACATGGAGCCTAACTGGCTGAACGTCTCAAGTGTTGCTTCTTTTGTGGTGTCAACAAGTACCCAGTCATCCCAAAATACCGCAAAAGGGATAAATAAAATCCCTGCGTGCATTAAAAAATATAGCGCGCTGGCAATAGCTATAAATTTCCGTTCTTGTGTACGATCCAAATGTTCTGAAAGTGTCAAGGTTGCTCCTTGGTCAGCTATGTGATTACTTCTAGGGTGTTGCAATCAAAAGCGTCTATTGTTTTTTGGTGGGGGACATTTAGCGATTCCTTTATAAGGGGCGCATAAGGAGCAGTATTTTCCCTTTTAGGCTAGTTCTCGTCAATTTTTTTGGTTACGTATCTGGTGCGCTATCTTATCTCTCATCAAGCGCTACTAGTGCCGTTCACCCGTTCGCCAACTTAATCACTGAAGGCCTGATGAGCTGCCTCCTTCATTGTCTGATCGGTATCACGTATGGCGCAGCTTTATTTTGGGCGAAAGCCTTGATGTGATGACGAGCGCGGCCAGCGGTTAGGGCTGCTTAGGGGGCTCAAGCCTGAGTCTTTTTCTGGTTCCTGATTCATTGCATTTACCGGGGTCAACTTCAGTCTGCTTCTGCGATGCTCGTCGGGGCTGGGGACACTGGGGCATTAGATTTTCCTTGGAATCTCGTAGTTCGCGTCTGGCGCCCGTGTTGGGTTATCGACGTTCTGGGCACTTGCTCAGGGGGGGGCTCACCTTAGCGTGTGGCGCGCAGACATTGTTCTCTTCAATTTGCCTTGGAGCAGGCGGGGCATTCTCAGTTTTTAACGAAATAGTGAGCTTTTCGAAGTTTCTAACCAGGTTGAGAGCACAAGACGTGGCATCCGCCTCAGGAAATGGCACAATCTCAAGATTGTTATCCATGGGCCGGACGCTATGCTCCGTGCCATGTATTTGTTTGGCTCCGCTGTGACGTAATTCGTTTGAGTGGATACATAAAGGAATAGAAAATGACTACGGTTCTAGTAACGGGTGCTGATGGTTTTATTGGCTCGCATTTGACTGAATTGCTGGTACGTGAGGGATACAAGGTTAAGGCGCTCTCTCAGTACAATTCCTTCAACTATTGGGGATGGTTGGAGGATGTGGATTGCCTGTCGCAGATAGAGGTGCTCAACGGTGATGTGCGGGACCCCCATTACTGCAAGCACATTACCAAGGGCGTTGATATCGTTTTCCATCTGGCTGCCCTGATTGCCATTCCATACTCGTATGTGGCGCCGGACAGCTATGTAGACACCAACGTGAAAGGCACGCTGAACATTTGCCAGGCTGCACTGGAGAATGGTGTCAAGCGGGTCATTCATACCTCTACGAGCGAGGTGTACGGAACTGCTCAGTATGTGCCAATTGATGAAAAGCATCCGTTGCAGGCGCAATCGCCTTACAGTGCGTCCAAAATTGGTGCGGACGCGATGGCCATGAGTTTCTTCAATGCTTTTGATCTGCCTTTGACAATCGCCCGTCCATTCAATACTTATGGGCCGCGACAGTCGGCGCGGGCGGTTATTCCGACCATCATCAGCCAGATTGCCAGTGGGCAGAAACAAATAAAACTCGGCGACGTCACGCCAACCCGCGATTTCAATTATGTCGCCGATACCTGCCGTGGGTTTCTTGAGTTGGCGCGGTGTGAGCAGGCCATTGGCGAGACCGTCAACATTGGTTCCAACTTTGAAATTTCCGTGGGCGACACGCTCGATCTGATTCGCAAACTGATGGGCAGTGACGTCGAATTTCTCACGGATGATCAGCGGATGCGCCCTGGCAAGTCCGAGGTGTTCCGGCTCTGGTGCGACAACGCCAAGATCCATGCCTTGACGGGTTTCAAACCGGCCTATGACATCGAGCGCGGCCTGCAGGAAACCATTGACTGGTTTACCCGCCCAGAGAATCTTGCCAAATACAAAGCTGACATCTACAACGTTTGAGGTATGTCGATGTACCAGTCCCTTGTCTCGTTCATTCGCGAGCAGTATTGCACCAACGAATTCATCCCGCTCCATGCCCCGGTCTTTTCAGGCAACGAGCAGGCCTATGTTGTCGAGACTATCGAGTCGACATTTGTGTCGAGCGTCGGCGCATTTGTGGATCGCTTCGAGCATGATATGCAGCGCTATACCGGTAGCCCGCGCGCTGTCGCGACCGTGAATGGAACGGCTGCCTTGCACATCGCGTTGCTCCTGGCGGGTGTCACTCGAGGCGACCTAGTCATCACCCAGTCGCTGACGTTCGTCGCAACATGCAATGCAATTGCCTATTGCGGTGCTGAGCCGGTATTCGTGGATGTGGACCGTCATACGCTGGGCCTTTCGCCGCATGCGTTGGAGGTCTGGCTTGAGTCCGAAACAGTCCTCGACGCAGATGGGTTCTGCCGGTTGCGCAGTGATGGGCGAGTGGTTCGCGCTTGTTTGCCTATGCATACATTCGGCCACCCGGCGGATCTGGATGGGTTGATTGCCGTTTGTGCCAAGTGGGGCCTGGCCTTGGTAGAAGATGCAGCCGAATCACTGGGCAGCTTTTATAAGGGGCGGCATACCGGCACGTTCGGATTGGTAGGAACCCTTAGTTTTAACGGAAACAAGATCATCACGACGGGGGGGGGCGGAATGATTTTGGCTGACGAGGTCTCGGGTGGACGAGCCAAGCACCTGACAACTACAGCCAAACAACCTCATCCCTATGAGTATGTCCACAACGAGGTTGGCTATAACTACCGTCTCCCCAATCTTAATGCCGCGCTTGGGTGTGCCCAGTTGGAGCAGCTTGAGTCGTTTGTAGAGGCAAAGCGGGCGTTGGCGCATGCTTATGCAGGCGAGCTTGCAGGCACTGACTTGCATTTTGTCACTGAACCTCAGGATTGCCGCTCAAATTACTGGCTCAATGCTGTTATCTGCGAGGCCCCCGAGCAGCGTGATGAGCTCTTGAAGTTCACCAATGAACAAGGGGTCATGACCCGGCCTATCTGGACGTTGATGAATCGCTTGCCGGCTTACTCCCATTGTCTGCAGGACGATCTGAGCAATGCGCAGTGGCTCGAGTCGCGCGTAGTCAATCTGCCCAGCAGTGTGTGCATTCGGGGCGCTAAATGACGCGCAAGGTCGCAATATTCACGGGCACTCGGGCAGAGTATGGTTTGCTGTATTGGCTCATGACTGAGGTTCGGCAGGACCCGGCGCTGGAGTTGCAGATTATTGTAGGCGGCATGCACCTCTCCCCTGAATTTGGCGAGACTTGGCGGCTATTGGAGTCTGATGGTTTCGGTATCGATGCCAAAGTTGAAATGTTGCTGTCATCGGACACGCCGGTAGGGGTGGCGAAATCCATGGGAATTGGCGCGATTGGCTTTGCCGATGCCCTGGATCGACTGCGGCCTGATGTCCTCGTGGTGTTGGGAGACCGATTTGAAGCATTGAGCATCGCTCAGGTTGCCTTGGTCATGCGCATCCCTATCGCTCACTTGCATGGCGGCGAGCTCTCCGAAGGTGCTTACGATGATGGTATTCGGCATGCGCTGACTAAAATGGCGTACTTGCATTTTGTGGCTGCCCAGCAGTATCAGGCGCGAGTGCTCCAAATGGGGGAGGCGCCCGAACGGGTCTTCAATGTGGGGGCGGTAGGCCTGGATCACCTGAAACGAACTCCGCTGATGTCACTTGATGAGCTTCGTGAAAGTCTGGGTTTTTATCTTCGCCAGCCTTTTCTACTGGTGACCTATCACCCGGTAACCTTGGCGGGTGAAGAGCCAGAGCAAAGCTTCGTCGCCATTCTCGAGGCGTTGGATCGTTTTCCTGACCATCAGGTCATCATCACTTATCCCAATGCGGATAATGGTGGGCGCGTGATCATCCCGTTGCTGGAAGCTTTTGCTGCCAAGCACCCCAGCCGTATTCTTGCTATCCCGTCTCTCGGATTTCGCCGTTATTTGAGTGCTGTTCAGTTGGCTGCCGCTGTGGTCGGCAACTCGTCGAGCGGTATTATCGAGGTTCCGTCCTTTGGTGTACCCACGGTAAATATTGGCGTTCGCCAAGCGGGGCGCTTGTGTGCGGACTCCATTCTTCATTGTGCCCCCACCACGGAAGCGGTGACCGAGGCGCTGACGATTGCGTTGACTGACGAATTTTCTACGGCCTGTCAGTCAGCTGTTAACCCCTATGGAGAAGGTGATGCTGCACGTAGCATCGTTGATGTGCTGAAGTCTGTCGACCTCGATGCGCAAAAGACCTTTCATGACTTGAGCTGACGAATGAATACACACAACAAGGACTCCGTTTATGTCATCGCCGAGGCGGGGGTCAACCATAACGGCGACAAGGATCGTGCATTTGCACTCGTTGATATCGCTGCTGAAGCAGGCGCTGATGCGGTTAAGTTCCAGACGTTCGATGCGCGCAAACTGGCTTCGGCCAGTGCCCCCAAGGCTGGCTACCAAAAGCGGACGACGGATAAAGCGGAAAGCCAGCTGGATATGCTCAAGAAGCTGGAGTTACCCAGAGAGTGGCATAGTGATCTCATGGCGCACGCTGCCAAGCGAGGGGTCGACTTTCTAAGTACGGCCTTCGACAGCGAAAGCCTTGATTTTCTTGCAGGGCTGCCAATCCCGTTGTTCAAGATTCCATCGGGTGAGCTGACCAACGGGCCGTTGCTTTGGAAGTTCGCCCGCACCGGCAGGCCTTTGGTGCTGTCGACAGGCATGGCGACGCTCAGCGAGGTTGAGCAAGGTCTGGCAATTATCGCTCATGCCAAAGAGCATGAACGAGAACCTGCCAGTATGGATGAAGTATGGAGATACTGGAGTTGTGCCGGCACCCGACAGCACCTCGTGGGTCTCGTGACATTGCTGCATTGCACATCACAGTACCCAACCCCTTTGGAAGAAGTGAACTTGCGTGCCATGGATACGCTCAAGCACGCATTCGGGCTTGCGGTAGGGTACTCGGATCATACCGAGGGTTTGCTGGTGCCCGTCGCGGCTGTTGCTCGAGGAGCGACAGTGATCGAAAAACACTTCACTACCGATCGGTCTCTTCCCGGGCCGGACCACAAGGCATCGCTTGAGCCTCAAGAGCTCAAGGAAATGGTTGCGCGTATCCGCGGTATTGAGCTGCTTCTGGGAGATGGCAAAAAATCACCGCTGCCCAGTGAGTGGGATACTCGCCAGGCTGCCCGCCAACAGGTCGTTGCTGCTCGTGCCATTTCGTCCGGCCAACGTTTTGCGCGTGACGATCTCACCACGGCGCGTAGTGGTTCAGGCCTGCCGGCGACATCGTTGTGGGAAAAGGTTGGGAAGTACGCAGGAAGGGCCTATGAGCCGGGTGAGATCATTGAATGACCCCGATCACTGAGCAAGTTGCCGCTCGATCGGCGGTAATCATCGGAGCCGGTGGGCACGCCAAAGTGCTGCTGTCATTGCTCCGTGCCCTGAAAATGCCGGTAAGGGGGGTCTGTGATCCTGCGTTGAGCGCCATGACCGGGGAGATGTGGAGAGGTGTTCCCATTCTTGGTGGTGATGAAGCGCTGCAAGGGATACGGCCCGTTGATGTGTTGCTCGTCAATGGCGTCGGTCAACTGGCCGGCGGGACTCGTCGGCAGGCGTTGTACGAGAGCCTGGTAGCACAGGGGTATGTTTTCCCATCGCTCGTCCATCCTGCTGCCTGGGTGGATGAATCGGCGACTCTGGGGGACGGGGTGCAGGTCATGGCTGGCGCGATCGTTCAGGCGGATGTTCGAGTTGGGAGCAACTCGATCATAAATACCGGGGCTGCCATCGACCATGACTGTATAATCGGTCGCCACACGCATGTGGCTCCCTCCGCCGTGTTGTGCGGCAGTGTGGTTACAGGTGATGCAAGCTTCATTGCAGCGGGTGCTACCGTTATCCAGGGCATCACGATTGGCGAATCGGCCATCGTGGGCGCTGGCGTCACTGTTGTCAGGGATGTCCCTGCCGGTCAGATCGTTCTGGGGGCAGCCGTTCGTATCAAGGAATCGAAACATAATGCTCAGCCGAATAAATCATGAAACCAGTTGATCATCAGTTGTGGCGCAAGGCGTTGCTCCCTGCCGGAGCTACTATTCAACAGGCCATCAGCAATCTCGACGAGTCCGGACTGCAGATCGTTCTGGTGGTGTGCGCCGATGGCCGACTGCAGGGCAGCGTGACTGATGGTGACGTCCGTAGGGCCTTGCTCAAGGGGCTGAAGCTCGAGAGTGCCGTACAGGACATCATGTTCACGGCACCGCTGGTTGTGCCACCGGAAATCGGCCGTGAAATGGTTTTGCATTTAATGCATGCCAACAAGATTCATCAGTTGCCTATCGTTGATGTGGAGCGGCGCGTCGTAGGGCTGCATCTGTGGGATGAAGTCGTGGAACCTGCGAATCGTCCGAACACAATGGTGATCATGGCCGGCGGGCTGGGCAAGCGTCTGATGCCCTTCACTGAGGATTGTCCGAAACCGATGTTACCGGTGGGAGGCAAGCCGATGCTGGAGCGCATCATCGAGCGCGCTAAAAGCGAAGGTTTCTACCGTTTCATCGTCTCGGTGCATTACCTCGGTCACATGATCGAAGAGTACTTTGCAGACGGTGAAAAATGGGGCGTCGAGATTCGCTATCTTCGAGAGGATTCGCCATTGGGCACTGCGGGCGCTATCAGCCTCTTGAGCCCGCGTCCGGATGAGCCGTTTCTGGTCACCAATGGTGATGTGTTAAGCGATATCCGCTACGGGGAGATGCTTGACTTCCATACGCGGCACGGCGCCCAGGCGACGATGGCTGTGCGTTTGCATGAATGGCAGAACCCGTTTGGCGTGGTGCGCACCGAGGGGATCAACATTACCGGCTTTGATGAAAAGCCTGTGTACCGCACTCATGTCAATGCTGGAATCTATGTTCTGGCTCCGAGTGTGCTCGATGAGCTGGTCCCAGGGCAGCAGTGTGATATGCCTACGCTGTTCGAGCGTATTCAACGCCTGGGGCAGAACACCATCGCCTATCCGATGCACGAGCCCTGGTTGGACGTCGGCAGACCTGATGATCTTCAGAAAGCTCGCAGCCAGTATCTCGTTTGAACACGTTTTTGTAATTGGAGAATGATTTGAAAATTTCCCCTAGTTTGTCCACTGATTTGTCCCGCTTCTCCAAGCCTGTGGGCGAATTGGAAGTCTTTTACGGGCTCCCGCGTGACGTCAAGTTTTGCAAGATTTGCAACATGTCGAACCAGCAGCCGATGTCGAGCAATGAGTATGCGCACAGCCATAGTTCGACCAAGACCACGCTGAGCTTTGACGAGGAAGGCGTGTGCCATGCCTGCCGTTTCAACAAGCTGAAAGAAACCGGTGAAATTGATTGGGATGAACGTGAGCGTGAGTTGCAGGAACTGTGCAACCAGTACCGTAAATCCGATGGTTCCTATGACTGCATCGTCGGCGGCAGTGGTGGCAAGGACAGTGCCATGCAATCTCACCTGCTGAAGTACAAGTACGGGATGAACCCGTTGACCGTTACCTGGTCACCCCATTTGTATACCGATATTGGCTGGAAGAATTTTCAGAACTGGTTGCACGTCGGCGGCTTTGACAACTTTTTGTACACACCTAACGGCAAGATTCACCGTTTGCTGACGCGTAACGCAACCATCAATCTGCTGCACCCGTTTCAACCTTTTATCCTGGGGCAGAAGACATTTGTTGCGAAAATGGCGGCGCAACTGAACATTCCGCTCATCTTCTACGGAGAAATGCCGGGTGAGTATGGGGAGAAGATTTCTCACAAAACCTCCAGCTATGCAGCTGCCAGCGAAGCGGCGGAAGCTGAAGGTTTCTCGCTGGATTACATTGGCGAAACGGATGTAAGAGACATCTATCTGGGCGGCCAGCAAATCGGGCAGTATCTCGATGAAGGCGTCCCGTTGGTAGACTTGAAGAGCTATCTGCCGATGCCTCCGGATATCTTGCAGCGCAAGGGTATTGATTTTAAATATCTGGGTTACTACAAGAAGTGGGTTCCTCAGGAAGCTTACTACTACGCCGTCGAAAATACTGGCTTCGAAGCCAACCCGGTTCGCACGGAAGGTACCTATTCGAAATACAATAGCCTTGACGATAAAGTTGACGGTTTCTTCTATTTCACTCGCTGGATCAAGTTTGGTGTTGGGCGAGCGATGATGGATTCTGCTCAAGAGATCCGAAACCACCATATTGATAAGGAAGAGGCGTGCGCGCTCATGCGTCGCTATGAGGGCGAGTACCCGGCCCGCTATGAAAAGGAATTTCTGGAATACATCAGCATGGACCGGGATGAGTTCCTGGCTCATTGCGATCGTTTCCGCTCTCCGCACCTCTGGCATGTTGTGGATGGCGAATGGAAGTTGCGCCACACACCTTGGGACCAACAGGGATTGGGTGCATGAGCAATACCCGCCTCATTGCGCGCCTTGATGTAAAAGGCGCCAACCTCATCAAGGGTATTCATTTGGAGGGGCTCCGGATTATCGGGCCCCCCAATGACTTTGCCGCGAAGTACTACGAGCAGGGCATTGACGAACTTATCTACATGGATTGCGTGGCCAGTCTTTATGGGCGAAACAGTCTTGGACACCTGATTCAACAAACGGCCGAAAATGTTTTTATTCCCATGACGGTCGGCGGTGGGGTTCGATCGGTCGATGACGTCACTCATCTCCTGCGATGTGGTGCCGACAAGGTTGCGGTCAACACGGCTGCTGTCAATCAGCCTTCACTGATTACCGATATCGCGAAGCGCTTCGGCAGCCAGTGCATGGTGCTGTCCATCGAGGCCAAGCGTGTTGGCCCGGACCGTTGGGAGGTTTTTACTGACAATGGTCGGGAGAGCACGGGGCTTGACGTCACTGAATGGGCGGCAAAGGGGGCATCGCTTGGCGCAGGGGAGATCTTGTTGACCTCCGTCGACCAGGAAGGCACTCGTAAAGGCTACGACCTGTCGCTGGTACAGGCCGTCAGCAGCGTGGTGGACATTCCTGTGATCGCCAGTGGCGGAATGGGAAAAGCCGCCGATATCGTGGCGGCGGTTGCCGCGGGTGCCGATGCTGCCGCCATGGCCGATATCCTGCATTACAACCGTGCAGCATTGACCGATATTCGTCGCGATGTGATAGCGGGTGGAATTAGAGTGCGTGACTATGAGTGATGTAATCAGCCTGGTTGATTATGGTGTTGGTAATTTGCTCAGTGTGCGCCGTGCCTTGGAGCATTGTGGTGCCAAGGTTGAGCTGGTCACCACACCTGAGCAATTGGTAGGGGCTGATAAGGTATTGCTGCCCGGTGTGGGCGCATACGCAAATGCCATGTCGATATTGTCTGAGAACGGTATGGCCGAAGCCCTGAAAACCTTTGTTCTTACCGGAAAACCTCTGCTGGGCATTTGCCTTGGAATGCAACTGTTGCTTGATAGCAGTACCGAATTCGGGTTTGTCGAGGGGTTGGGGTTGATCCCAGGCGTGGTCATGCCCATTCCGCGGGTTGGGCCGAGTGGGGAGTTGGTCAAGGTTCCGAACATTGGCTGGCGAGCCTTGCAGGCTGCAACCGGACGTGACAGCTGGGAGGGGACGTTACTGGACGGAACTGCGCCGCAGAACAATTCGGTCTACTTTGTTCACTCATTCATGGCTGTGCCGGCTTCTGCAGAGCATCGTGTAGCTGATTGCGAGTACGGTGGAACAGCAGTCGCTGCCGTCATCGAGAATCAGAATGTCTGGGGTGCCCAATTCCATCCCGAAAAAAGTGGAAAAGTCGGGTTGGCCATGCTTAGCACTTTTGTAAATCTCAAATGAACATTCTTGCAATCGTGCCCGCGCGGGGGGGCTCCAAGCGGCTACCGGGAAAAAACGTGAAGCCTTTGGGCGGGCGTCCCCTGATTGCGTGGACGCTCGAAGCTGCAAAGCTCAGTGGTGAATTTCATGACATTGTCGTAACCACTGATGATGCCGATATTGCAAACGCCGCGCAGCGGTGTGGCGGGGTGGTACTTTATCGGCGTAGTGCTGAACTTTCGACCGATACTGCAACCAGTTACGACGTTGTCATGGATGCGTTAAACCAGTACGAAGCCTGTCACGGCGAAGTTCAAGGTGTGATGTTGCTCCAGCCAACGTCGCCGTTTCGTACTGCCGAGTCGATCAGCAGGGCGGTGCGCCTGTTTGCTGCCTCCGGTACTCCGGTGGTCAGTGTCTGCCCTGCCGAGGTTCATCCTGCTTGGACGTTCAGGATCACCGACACATCTCTGGATCCTTTTTTGGGGTGGGAGGGCCTTGCACTTCGCTCTCAGGATCTTACGCCCGCGTACACGCTGACGGGGGCGATCTACTTGATAACTCCACAGGATCTACGCAGGCATCGGCGTTTCCTGATTCCAGGAACACAGCCGCTCGTAACCAGCAATGGAGCGGAAGCGCTTGATATTGACACGGCAGATGATTGGCAAGCAGCGCTTGATCATTTGGCTCGACAGCGCGTGTAAATTATCTCAATTAATAGTTTCACTCTATACCGGTACGCGCAGGTGATATTGGGACGGTATTGAATCTACGTGTACTGAGTTTTGATCATGAGTCTAAAAAAAATAAGTAACGCGGCGATTATTTATACCGCTTCTAATGGGGTCGTCGCAGGCGCTCAATTGCTGTTGATCTTTTACTGTGCCTACGTCCTCCCGGGAGAGGCATTGGGGACGCAAACGTTATTCATGGCTATCGTTGCGTTGGCAACCCAGGTGTTGGGCATGGGGCTGGTGGCGGCCTTTCAGCGAGATTTTTTTACTTCCGAGCCTCCCCAGCGGGCTTTATACCTATCGACAATCATTTGGACACTGCTTGTTTGTGGTGCCGTGTGTTGCTTGATCGCTTTCGCGGCAGGCCGCGTGATTGGCGTTGGGTTAGGGCTTCCTGCGTATATATTTCCTGTCGCGCTACTGGGTGCGCTGGGGCAGGCAATTCAGCAGTTTTTGCTGATTGTATGGCAGTCGGAGAACTCACCCAGGAAGTATTTAAGCTACATGCTGTTTTACTGCGGTCTGCTACTTGTATTTCCCATTGCTTTGTTGGCGTTCTGGGGCGCGCATTGGGAAAGTGCTGTTTATGGCCTGACGCTGGTATTTATCATCGGAGGGGCGAGCTCCCTTTTGATTCTATGGGTCAAAGGATACTTGCGTTTATCGCTAAGTCGTGTGTACCTCAGGTCGGCAGTTGGCTATGGGCTCCCGTTGATCCCTTATCAGATTGCCGGGTGGGGAATGGCAATGCTCGACCGGTTTATCATTACGGGGGCGTTTGGGGTGGCTGTCGCAGGCTATTATTCGTTGGCCTTCCAGGTTTCCCAGCTTGTTAATATCGCCTCCGGTGGCTTTGCCCAGGCCTTTACGCCGTGGCTTTACAAGGCGCTGGGTGACCGAACGGCCCGCACCCAGGAAATCATTCGCTTGGTTGCCATATACGCTGGCGCGTTAGCCCTGCTTTGTCTGCTAGGCTACTTCTCTTTTGAGTGTGTCGTCGTGATCCTTGATCAGGAATCTTATCGACAGGCCTTGAATTTCGCACCTTGGCTGTTTTTGGCGATGTTTTTCAATGGCATGTACAGAATATCAAGTAGCTACTGTCTCTTTTACGGTCATACCAGTGTGCTTGCCTGGATGATAGGCGCGGTAGCGCTGGTCAGTGTTGCGCTTAATGCGTACCTGGTGCCACTACACGGTGCAATGGTGGCTGCCTGGGTCTCGTGCTTTTCATTCGCGTTGTTGTTTGGTGCGACTTACGCGTTCGCCCGCAGCAGGTACAGCGTTTGAGGTTGCTCAGGGGCGGGCCGACAGCACGCGCGCAATGTCACTCCTGGCTCGCGGGCTTTTGCCTGGCTTTTCCGTTCGCCTATCCCAGTGTGCCTTATTACTGGATCGGCTTCGGAGTGTTCGGTTCGATGCTTTTTTATTTTCGGCAACAGATGCCAGTAAAGCTGCTGGTGCTCATCATTGTTGCGATGTTGAGTGCGATACTTTCCAACGTACTTGGGCTTTCTGGCTATTATATTGGCGAGCGGCAACTGTTCGGCTCTGTTTTATTTTATTGTTTTTTTGTTTTTGGCGCGCTGGTGCCTGATCTTCAGCGATTTTACAAAGGTTTATTCGCGGGAATTTGTACTGTTTCCGTGCTGGTTTTTATAGCCTTTTTTGTTGAGCGCCCCTATGAGGCCGGTACAGCGATTTTTACAGTCGCTGAACATCGGCTATGGGGTGTTCACTATTTTCCTGATTGGCCCAACTTCCTGGCGTTCATGCTGGCGTTGGGTTTTTTGATTGGCATGTTTATTGAGCGTCGTCCTTGGTGGGCAATTTTCTGTCTGATGGCGGCTCTGATGACAACCTCTAGGCCCCCCCTCTTTGCTATAGCGCTATTTCTGATATTTGCTGTACTGAAAATGAACTTGCGTGCACGTGCAATGTTATTGATTTTAGGCGGGGGAGCATTGTTGGGGGGGACATTGTTTTTTCTCCCCACGATCGACTTCAGTGGTGAGTTTTTTGTACGACTGTTCTTGTTTTCCGATCGTGCTGAAGTTTATTCGGCGGCGTTACGCCTTTTCGAAAACTCACCGTTTTTTGGAAGCGGAGCCGTATTGCTCGACGAAAGTGTTGGCAATTTTGGGGCCGCGTCGTTTCACAATGCCTATCTCGATATTCTAGTTCGCCAAGGGTTGCTGGGGCTGTTGATTTTTCTCGCTTTGATCATTCCCGACGTGCACCGTATTCGCAAGGAAACTTTATGGTTAATGGGGCCAATTATTTTGTTTTTCCTGATTCCGTCGTTTTTTCAAAACTTTCTGAAACACCCTCATTTGTTGATGATTTATTCGGCGCTATTGGCAGGGGGGAGGCAAAAGGAGGATGTCTAGAGTGAGTTTGGAGCGCTGCGTACTGTCTGATGGAACCAGTGTAAATGTCGCTGATATTAGATCCAGCTGCGCTCTGAGTATATTTCAGACGGACTTGTTTTATCAGGTGTGTGAGTTTCTGGCCCGCTTGAAGGGGTTGCACCCCCTGGAGCACAAGGTGTTGGTGAATCTTTACGCCCTGAAGTCCTCACGGGTGAAAGACATTGCGGCCCTGGTGTATTACGTCAGTGAGCGGCAAGGCGAGGTTGTCGAAATTCACGCCAATAATGACGCCATTGCAGCGCTGCAGGCACTTGTTGGTGGAGAAGGCATTGCCTTTCGAAGTTTGGGGGCAGCGCCTGGAAGTTACATCGAGCGGTCGACACGATTGTCGATTGCGATGAAGGTCATTCTCAACCGATTGTTTCGACTTGTCCCTTCTCGTGTCCGGATTTCGCCATCCATCGTCAGGGGGTGGGTGGATGTAACAGAGGCGATGTACCCAGAGGACGTTTTCAAATCGTCCCTCCTGCTTTATCCGTTCCCCTTTGGTATGGCGCGCCAGTTTCGGTTTTTCCGGTCCGTAAGGCAGCGTGGTGGGGACGTTCGCTTTGCCGGTCTTCCTTACAGCCTGTTGGGTCTCTGGCGACTGCTGATAGGAAATGGCGCGGTTGACGCGAATGTGGTGCGTATTGAAACATCGGCTTATCAGCGCTATGCGCAGGAACTGATCAGCAAGGGCGTCAGGGCTGTGTCTACCAGTGACGAGTTCGAGGTGGCTGCAGTCGCTCTGTACGAACCGCTCATTGAGGCGGGCGTGACAGTCCTCAATACGGCGCACGGTGTCGGACTTTACTCGCCGTATGTCGCTTACAGCGAATTCAAGGGGGTGAACGCAACCCAGTCTGCTTTCTACCTACAGCGGTGTATTGAATTGAGGCCTGGGTTGCGCAAAGGCAAAAACACGACGTTGCCACTTGCGCCGGCCGATGCGTGCCGTTCGCTGCCTCCGGCAATTGTGCTGCTTGACCAGAATTTTATGGCTTTCGGTTGTGACGCTGAAGCGCAGGCCCTGCGTGAGACCCAACGGGTACTGGAGGTATTTTGTGCAGCGGCAAAGGTGCCTTTGTTTATCAAGATCCACCCCAATAGTTCTGCGACGGAGCAAGCGAGCGGGCCAGAGCAGATCAGGAACTGGGTTGCCATCAATGGGTTTCGTCCCATTTTCATCACCGTCAATTCCACAGCGTTCTACGATGTTCAGGGCTACGGCCCGATCCTGGTCTGTGACGAGCCGTCATTCTTCCCGCAGATCTACTTTGGCAGTGACCTCTTGGTCTATCGCTATGCGACCCTGCCTGCAATTCTCAACGACTTGATTAGCGAAAGCGCTTGGTGGTCAGCGGCCTCCAGGCATATGCCGGACACAGGTGATTAATTGATAAAGCAGATCTTGCTGTTTCTTTATACGCGTTTTCAACTCAAGGTCCTGTATCGCTTCAGGAGTACTGGCAAGGGCGTGCGTTTGGGAAGGCGTTTGTTCGTGTTTCCTGATCGCGTCAGCCTGGGTGAGTACTGTTATGTGGGGGCCGGCTGTTATCTGGATGGTGACATCACCGTTGGTGCGTATTCGATGCTCGCCAACAACGTCGCTGTGGTAGGGGGGGATCATGCCTTTGCAACACCCGGCGTGATCATGCGCGACGGCGGACGCGACCCCTGGCAACCGACGGTGTTGGGGCGCGATGTCTGGGTAGGGCACGGCGCAACTATTTTAAATGGGCTTAGCATCGGCGATGGGGCAATCATTGCGGCGGGATCTGTGGTCACCAAGAATGTTGACGCTTTTTCCATCGTTGCTGGCAACCCCGCTCGCCACCTAAAATGGCGGTTTGATGAGGCTGGGCAAAAAGTGCATATAGAACAGTTGGATAGGAGCGGTACGCATGTTTGATTCAAAAAAACTGTTGATAACAGGCGGTACTGGCTCTTTTGGCAACGCGGTACTCAAGCGCTTTCTCGATACCGATATTGCTGAAATTCGAATTTTCAGCCGTGACGAGAAAAAACAGGATGACATGCGCAAGCGATATGCCAATTCCAAACTCAAGTTCTACATTGGTGATGTTCGCGATTACCAGAGTGTGCTGAATGCGACGCGAGGCGTGGATTACATATTTCACGCCGCGGCCCTTAAGCAAGTACCGTCTTGCGAGTTTCACCCCATGGAAGCGGTGAAAACCAACGTCAACGGTACCGACAATGTACTTGAGGCGGCTATCCAGAACGGCGTCAGTCGAGTGGTCTGCCTGAGTACAGACAAAGCGGTATACCCCATCAATGCCATGGGTATTTCCAAGGCGATGATGGAGAAGGTGATGGTTGCCAAATCCCGTAACGTCGATGAAACCCGCACCGTTATCTGCGGTACGCGTTACGGAAACGTCATGGCTTCGCGTGGCTCGGTGATCCCGCTGTTCATCGATCAGATTCGCAAGGGCAGCGCGCTGTCGATCACTGATCCCAATATGACACGTTTCATGATGACGCTGTCAGACGCCGTGGACCTGGTGCTTTACGCGTTCGAAAACGGACGTAACGGTGATCTTTTTGTGCAGAAGGCACCCGCGGCGACAGTGCAGACACTGGCCCAGGCGCTCACTGCAATGCTCGGTAAACCCGAGCATCCGATTCAGGTGATAGGGACTCGTCATGGCGAGAAACTGTACGAAGCCTTGTTGAGTCGTGAGGAAATGGCCTGTGCGCAGGACATGGGGGACTATTATCGAATTCCGCCAGACCTGCGTGACCTGAACTACAGCAAGTACGTGGAGCAGGGTGAAGAGCGCATTTCCACCATGCAGGATTACAACTCGCACAACACTGAGCGTCTCGATGTCGAGGGCATGCAGCAATTGTTGCTCAAACTGGAATTCATGCACGCTATTGCGCGCGGCGAAGACGTGACTCCAGAGGAGTAGACATGAAAGTCCTGATTACCGGTGCCAACGGCTTTGTTGGCAAGAACCTCATGGTTCACCTGCGCGAGCGTGCCGATGTGGATGTCCTGACATTCTGCCGAGGCGATGACCTTGAAGCACTGAGTACCAAAGTCAATGAAGTGGACTTTGTGTTCCACCTGGCGGGAATAAACCGTCCTCAGGACCCGCAGGAGTTCCAGCAGGGTAATACCGACCTGACACAAAACCTCTGTGAGGCCATCAAAGCCAGTGGTCGTGCGATTCCTGTGGTGTATACGTCATCCAGCCAGGCGACCCTGGACAATGCCTACGGTCGCAGCAAACTCGCTGCTGAACAGGCGTTGCAGGCATTGGCTAAAGAGCATGGCAGCCCAGTACACCTGTTTCGGCTGCCTAACGTCTTCGGCAAATGGGCACGACCCAATTACAACTCTGCGGTGGCAACGTTTTGCCACAATATCGCCAGGGGCTTGCCGATTCAGATCAATGCTCCAGACGCGCGTATCAGCCTGGTCTACATTGACGATGTAATCAGTGCCTTTCTGGCAGTGCTGGACGGCCAAGCCAGCGGGTTGCCGTTCATCGACGTCACAGTTCAGTACAGCATCACGGTAGGCGAGCTGGCCGCGCAGCTGGAGGCCTTCCGTGACAGCCGTGCGAGCCTTGTAAGCGAGGCCGTGGGCACCGGGCTTATTCGCGCCCTGTACTCCACCTATCTCAGCTATCTGCCGCCAGAACGTTTTACCTATGAGGTCGTGCAGCATGGCGATGCCAGGGGGGTATTCGTGGAAATGCTGAAAACCCGAGACTCAGGGCAGTTTTCTTTTTTCACGGCACATCCCGGTATCACCCGTGGCGGCCATTACCACCATACCAAAACCGAAAAATTTCTAGTGATTCGAGGCCATGCGTGCTTTCGTTTCCGCCACATTGAGTCCGGCGAGTTTTACGAACTGTTCACCCGTGGCGAAAAGTCAGTCATCGTTGAAACCGTACCGGGCTGGACTCACGACATCACCAACGTAGGGACTGATGAAATGATCGTGATGCTTTGGGCGAACGAAATTTTCGACCGTGCCGATCCCGATACCTATGCGATGCCAGTTGGTACTCAACCATGAGCGTCCCTGATGTGAGAAGCGCAATGAAGAAGTTGAAGGTTGTTACCGTGGTCGGCACTCGCCCCGAGATCATTCGCCTGTCACGCGTAATGGCGGCCCTGGATGCCCATTGTGATCATGTACTGGTTCATACCGGGCAAAATTACGATTACGAACTGAACGAGATATTTTTCCAGGACCTGGGCATTCGCAAACCGGATCACTTTCTGAATGCAGCCGGCGCCACCGGCGCCGAAACGATCGGTAATGTGATCATTACCGTAGACAAGGTTCTGGCCCAGGTGCAGCCCGAGGCCTTGTTGGTGTTGGGTGATACCAACAGTTGCATGGCGGTGATACCCGCCAAGCGTCGCAAGATCCCGACGTTCCACATGGAAGCAGGGAATCGTTGCTTTGACATGCGCGTCCCGGAGGAAATAAACCGCCGTATCGTCGACCACACGGCCGATATAAACTTGACTTACAGCACCATCGCGCGCGACTACCTCCTGCGTGAAGGACTGCCACCCGATAGAGTGATCAAGACCGGCAGCCCCATGTTCGAAGTTCTTAACCACTACCTGCCGGGGATCGAGCAGTCCGATGTACTTGCGCGGCTGGGGCTCGAGCCCGGCCAATTCTTTGTAGTCAGCGCGCATCGCGAAGAGAACATCGATTCGGACCACAACTTTCATAAGTTGGTAGCTCTGCTCAACGGTGTTGCAAAAAGTTATAACCTGCCTGTCATTGTGTCGACTCATCCGCGTACTCAGAAGCGGGTCGACGCGCTCGGTATTGTGTTCCATCCCGGTATTCGATTGCTCAAGCCGCTGGGATTCAAGGATTACAACAAGCTGCAAATGACGTCCAAGGCAGTGTTGTCCGACAGTGGAACCATCAGCGAAGAGTCGTCGATCCTGAATTTTCCTGCACTTAATATTCGTGAAGCCCATGAGCGTCCCGAAGGCATGGAAGAAGCTGCAGTAATGATGGTCGGGCTTGAGTTGGAGCGTGCGCTTCAAGGGTTGGAATTGCTGGAAAGCCAGGCCCGGGGCGAAACACGGACGCTGCGCTTGGTGGCTGATTACAGCATGCCTAATGTTTCGGACAAGGTAGCCCGAATTCTGCACAGCTATACGGATTACGTGAATCGGGTCGTCTGGAAGCGCTACGGTGTTTGAGTATTGATATGCCCGATAAAAAGTTGAATGTTCTGGTCGTCAGTCAATACTTCTGGCCGGAAAACATGCGCATCAATGATCTAGTGCGTGACCTGAGCGAAAAGGGTCACAGCGTAACGGTATTGACCGGTCTGCCGAATTATCCGGAAGGCAAGGTGTATTCTGAGTACCAGCGGGATCCACAGACCTTTTCTCGCTACGCGGGTGCTGAAGTTGTGCGTGTTCCTCTGATTCCTCGAGGCAAGCGCAGTCTTAACCTGATATTGAACTACCTTTCCTTCTTCACAATGGCTTCGACGCTTGGCGTATGGAAGCTACGCAACAAAGAGTTTGATGCCGTTTTTGTTTACGCGGTTTCTCCTATCATGGCTGCGATTCCGGCGGTCGTCATCGGGCGATTGAAAAAAGCACCGGTTTTCATTTGGGTGCTGGACTTGTGGCCCGAGACACTTCGTGCGGTGGGTGTGCTCAGCCAGCCACTGCTGCTCGGATGTGTGGGGCGGATGGTGTCCTGGATATACAATCGCGCGGACTATCTGCTGTTGCAATCCCATGGATTTTTCGAAAACGTGCAACATTACTGCACGCGAAAAATTGACCCGCAGCGGCTGGTCTACTTTCCCAGCTGGGCCGAGGACGACTTTTCCAATTCGGTTCCCCACGCCTCGCGGTTGCTGACGCCGGCCCCTTCGGTGTTCACGGTATTGTTCGCAGGCAACCTGGGAGAGGCCCAGGATCTGCCAGCGGTGATTGAGGCGGCCGAATCGCTGATCGATACTGTCGCGGTGCGCTGGGTCATTGTGGGGGATGGCCGTATGAGCGAATGGCTGGCGGGCCAAGTGAAATCGCGCGGTCTGGATAATGTTCTGTTGCTGGGGCGCCACCCCCTGGAAGAAATGCCTGGCTTGTTTGCCTGCGCCGATGCTCTGCTGGTCTCGCTCAAAACCAACGACGTCTTTGAAAAAACCATACCTGGCAAGGTCCAGGCGTACTTGGCATCGGGTAAGCCCATTCTCGGGATGATCAATGGCGAAGCGGCCCATGTGATCCAAGAGTCCGGCGCTGGGTTGGCTTGTGCATCAGGAGACGCGGCTGCGCTTGCGCGTATTACGTGCAAACTGGCCAACACCGATGTGAACGAGCGTATTCGCATGGGCGCCGCGGGCCGTGATTACTATATGGCCAATTACTCGAAGCCCACACTTCTGGCTCGTCTGGAACAGCTGTTTCGCGATGCAACTTTGCGTAAAGGAGCTCAGTGATGTCGCAATCTGTTTTCCTGACCGGTGCTACCGGCTTTGTTGGGGGCGCGGTGATGTGTCGGTTGTTGAGCGAAGGGGCTCAGGTTACTGCGGCTGTTCGCAACGAGGCCGATGTCCTTGATAGGAAGGTGCGCATCGTCCGGTTTGACTCCCTGGCTAGTGCAGATTGGGGCGACAGCCTCGTCGGCGTCGATACAGTGGTTCACTGCGCGGCGCGTGTGCATGTCATGAATGACAATGAGGTCGATCCCTTGGCAGCTTTTCGCAGCGTTAATGTGGAAGGGACTTTGAATCTGGCCGAACAAGCGGCACAGGCGGGCGTTCGGCGCTTTGTCTTCATCAGTTCGATCAAGGTCAACGGCGAAAGCACTTTGCCAGGCAGGCCTTACACCGCTGACGATGTTCCCGGACCGACCGATCCTTATGGGGTATCCAAATGGGAGGCGGAGCAGGGGCTGCTGTCATTGGCGCGCCGTACGGCTCTGGAGGTGGTGATTATCCGTCCGGTATTGGTGTACGGGCCGGGCGTCAAGGCGAACTTCCTCAGTATGGTGCGCTGGCTGGACAAGGGCATCCCGCTGCCATTTGGAGCGATTTACAACCACAGGAGCCTGGTAGCACTGGAGAACTTGGTAGATCTTACGATAGTAGCTACTAGCCATCCAGCTGCGGCCAACCAAACATTCCTGGTCAGTGACGGTGAGGATCTCTCCACCACCCAATTGTTGCGCAGAACGGCAGCAGCACTTGGAAAATCGGCCCGCCTCTTGCCTGTTCCTGCGTGGATGCTTAGCGCTGCGGCCCGGTTGCTAGGGCGAGAGTCTCTATCCCAGAGGCTTTGCGGCTCTTTGCAAGTTGATATTCAGAAAGCCCGAACTTTGTTGCAATGGGCACCTCCCGTGTCTGTGGATGATGCGTTGAAAGCGGTCGCAGCGCTGTATATGAGTGATAAGAAGTAATGACTTATTGGTGGATGATTGTATTTGTTGCTTTTTTGTCCTTTGTATTAACAGCGGCCCTGCGGCGCTATGCCTTGGCAAACAGCATTATTGATGTACCCATTGCCCGCAGCTCTCACTCTGTCCCGACTCCCAGGGGGGGCGGGGTAGCCATAGTGGTTTCGTTTCTCCTGGTCCTGCCTTTCCTGGGTTGGGCGCAAGTGGAGTCTCTCCACACATTGATGGCGGTAGGCTTCGCTGGTTTGCTCGTGGCGATCATTGGTTTCATGGATGATCACGGTCATATTGCTGCCCGGTGGCGCTTATTGGGGCACTTTGCTGCGTCGGCTTGGGCGCTATACTGGCTGGGCGGCCTGCCAGAAATCACAGTGTTTGGCTGGGCGGTAGATACTGGTTGGATGGGTGGCGTTTTGGCGGCTTTTTATCTGGTCTGGATGCTTAACCTTTACAATTTCATGGACGGAATTGACGGTATTGCCAGCGTTGAAGCCATTTGTGCCTGTTTAGGCATGTGTCTGCTTTATAAGTTAAGTGGCCATATCCACCTAATGGTCTTGCCACTTATTCTGGCGGCGGCGGTGGCTGGTTTTCTATGCTGGAATTTTCCGCCAGCGCGAATATTCATGGGAGATGCTGGCAGTGGTTTCCTAGGCGTTATCCTAGGTATCTTTACCATCCAGGCAGCGTGGGTATCGTCTCAATTGTTATGGGCGTGGCTGATCTTGCTGGGTGTCTTTATCGTAGATGCAACCTTCACGCTGATTCGTCGCCTAGTGCGGGGTGATAAGGTATACGAGGCGCATCGCAGCCACGCTTATCAATTTGCGTCAAGACGTTGTGGCAGACATTTGCCGGTCACCCTGGCGGTTGCCAGTTTGAACGTCTTCTGGCTGCTGCCGGTAGCGATAGGTGTAGTCGAGTTCGGGCTGGACGGTGCGCTGGGGTTAATTGTCGCCTATGTGCCTCTGGTAGGACTGGCACTCAAGTTTCATGCAGGCGAACTGGAAAGACAGATATGACGCAAGATAGAGTCTGGCAAAAACTTTGGTATGTTGAATGCAAACAGTGATCCAGTAATCACAAATTACAGGAACGTTTTTAGGTGGGCGAAGGGATTATGGAAAGGTTACGGGCATTCCTTGTGGGGTTGCCGCGTCGTAAAAAACGGCTGATTCAAGTCGCGACAGATGTAGTGGTCGTCTGGGCGGCTCTGTGGCTGGCTTTTATCATCAGGCTCGGGATTGATGAGATGGCCTATCCTTTTCAGGCGCATCTCTGGCTATTTGCCGCAGCACCTGTGGTGGCTATCCCTTTGTTTATCCGCTTCGGAATGTACCGAGCGGTCATGCGCTATTTTGGTAACGATGCACTCATCGCCATCTTCAAGGCTGTCACATTATCAGCTCTGGTACTGGGGCTCGTAGTGTATTGGAATGGCAATCGCGAACATGTTGTCCCACGTTCCATCGTTTTCATTTACTGGTGGCTTAGCTTGATTATGGTCGGCGGGCTACGTCTGGCCATGCGCCAATATTTTCTTGGAGATTGGTTTTATGCGTCGCAACACGTGCCTTTTACCAGTAGAGAGGACGGCCTTCCACGTGTAGCCATTTATGGGGCGGGGTCGGCAGGTAATCAATTGGTTGCGGCATTGAGGATGGGCCGTGCAATGCGACCGGTTGCCTTTATCGACGACGATGCCAGTATTGCGGATCGAGTCATTTCGGGTCTTCAGGTCTATAAGCCTAAACACATCCAACGCATGATCGATACGACCGGCGCTCAGGAAATACTGCTGGCGATTCCCTCCTCCAACCGGGGGAGACGTCGTGAAATCTTGGGGTTTCTTGAAGATTTTCCGTTGCATGTGCGCAGTGTTCCCGGTTTTATGGACTTGGCCAGTGGTCGAGTGAAGGTCGATGATATTCAAGAGGTCGATATCGCTGACCTCCTAGGACGTGACTCCGTACCAGCTCAAGCCGAGCTCCTGGAGCGCTGTATCAGGAAGCAATGCGTGCTGGTAACAGGTTCGGGTGGTTCCATCGGCTCGGAGCTTTGTCGTCAGATCACCTCGTTGCGACCTAGCACATTACTGCTGTTTGAACACAGTGAATTTAATCTCTACAACATTCTCTCGGAACTTGAGCAACGCTTGATCCAAGAGTCACTGCCGGTAAGGTTGATACCGATCCTGGGTTCCGTAAGGGATGCTTCAAAGTTATTGGACGTCATGAGGACTTGGCGTGTCGACACGGTTTACCACGCAGCAGCTTACAAACATGTTCCGATGGTAGAGCACAATATCGCCGAAGGAGTGCTGAATAATGTCATCGGCACATTGAACACTGCCCAAGCGGCACTTCAGGCGGGGGTTGCCAATTTCGTCCTTATTTCAACCGACAAGGCTGTACGCCCAACCAATGTGATGGGCAGTACAAAGCGCCTTGCAGAATTGACGCTCCAGGCACTGAGCCATGAATTGGCCCCTGTCATGTTCGGCGACAAGTTTAATATTTCGCGCGTCAACAAGACTCGCTTCACTATGGTGCGTTTTGGCAATGTACTGGGCTCTTCCGGGTCTGTGATTCCTTTATTTCACAAACAAATCAAGTCCGGTGGCCCGATTACCGTCACCCATCCAAAAATCACCCGCTACTTCATGACTATCCCCGAAGCTGCGCAGTTGGTCATCCAGGCCGGCTCCATGGGGCAGGGCGGTGACGTATTTGTGCTCGACATGGGCGAGCCTGTGAAAATCGCCGAGCTCGCCGAAAAAATGATTCATCTTTCCGGGCTAAGCGTTCGTTCCGATAAGAATCCCCATGGGGACATCGCCATAGAATTCACCGGTCTACGTCCCGGTGAAAAGCTTTACGAAGAGTTACTCATTGGTGAGAACGTCGTCGCCACCCAACACCCCATGATCATGAGTGCCAACGAAGACCATCTTTCCTGGGAGGTGCTTAAGGAGAAGCTCACCGAGCTATTGGCCGCCGTAGACCAAGACGACTACGCCCGAGTCCGCCAACTCCTGCGCGACACCGTCAGCGGCTACTCTCCGGACGGCGAAATCGTCGACTGGATCTACCAGCAACGCCGTCTGGAGCCTTGATTTAACACATTGTTACTCAAGCATTTTTGACGAATTCCCAGCATCACCTAAGTTAGAAAAGCAGCTTCGGAAAAGCTGCTTTTCTCTTACCAATGTCATGGAGCGTCACAATGCAAAACACCTACCTCTCTTCCCTGGTCTTCGCCTTTCTCACCACTCTTTCCATCACCACCGCTGCAGCCCCTTCCGCCAAACCCGAAGCACCAGCCCCCATCACCGCCCACGTGAGCAAGTCCGAACACTCCGCCAAGGTCAACCTCAACGCAGCTGACGCTGAAACCCTGCGTCGTGACCTCTTTGGCATCGGCGCCGCCAAAGCCAAGGCGATTATCGCCTATCGGGAGAGCAATGGTCCGTTCACGGCGATCGATGAGTTGCTGGAAGTGAAGGGGATCGGCAAAGCGTTGTTGGACAAGAACCGTGACCGGTTGGTTATCAACTAAGTCAGCGGAGGCCGGTCATTGACCGGCCTTTTCATTACCAGGTATTTGAGCTTTCAAGCTTTCTCGAACCACATCCATGATCTGTGTTGCCATTGCCGGATTTTCGACACTTCTGGCCAATACAAGCGCTCCGACCAGTGTCGACATCACCACCAGGCTCTGGGCATTACCACGTCCATCCCCCAATGCAGTTTCAATTTGCTTGAGTCGGGCGTCCAGCACTGCATCTGTCGTCGCACTGTGTAGGCCTCTCAAGCCCAGTTCCGAAGACATGGTCGGTAGCGGGCAGCCCTGATCCGGCGAGGTCAGATGCCATTCCGATAGATAGCTGTCGATGAACGCTTCCAGTGGTTTTTCCTGGCTGAACAGCATTTCGCAGTGTTGATCCAGTTCAGCCGCCGCGGCCTGGAGTGCTTTTTCTACGAGTTCGTTCTTGGACTGGAAGTGCGCATAAAACCCGCCATGGGTCAGGTTCAGCGCTTTCATGAGCGGTTGCAGGCCCGTCGCACCAATGCCGTCGCGGCGGAAGCGCACGGAGGCTTCCTTGATGATGCGTTGGTGAGTCTGGGCTTTGTGGTCAGGTGAATAACGCATAGGACGGCCTCGGGAACATGCTGGCATTTTAGCCAAGCTCGACCTTTTTGCGCACCTTATGCCTCGCAACCCAACTAGACGATTCGACAAGCGCTCTGTCTACCGAGACAACCGGATCATCGATCCTGCGCATCCTTGGCATCCGCCTGAGCATTGCGCTCGGCCACACGTTTGCGCTGCTCGTCAGTGAGTTCCACTTTATTGGCGCTATCACGCAGCATCATCAACCCACCGACAATCGATCCGATTGCGACCACCATAATCAACCACGCATACCACGGCATAAGGCTCTCCTTGAGGCGGATCACCGTGGGAGCGTTTTCCCACGGTAATAACTGCTTTGAGCAACAGGCTTTCTGAGTAGTTCATTGTAGGCCTGTTCCGCCTCGTTAACTTAGAGCCCGGTCAACATCGCATCCGCCGGCGCATCGGCGCGATCCTGTGCAGTCATCTGGAAGTAGACGAACCCCACCACCATAAAGCCCAGGAATATCAGCCCGATCAGCGCGTTGAACCACGCCATGGCCACCAGGCACACCACGGCCAATACCAGTGCAATCCCCGGCACGATCGGGTAGCCCGGCGCGCGGAAGGTGCGTTCCAGCAAGGGTTCGGTTTTGCGCAGTTTGAACAGGCTGAGCATGCTCATGATGTACATCACGATGGCGCCGAACACCGCCATGGTGATCATCGCAGCGGTCAGTGTCATGCCGCCGAGGTTGATCAGGCCATCACTGTAGATGGCGGCAATGCCGACCACGCCACCGGCGATGATTGCCCGGTGCGGTGTCTGAAAGCGCGACAGTTTGGCGAGGGAAGAGGGCAGATAACCGGCACGTGCCAGCGCGAAGAACTGTCGGGAATAGCCCAGGATGATGCCGTGAAAACTTGCAACCAGGCCGAACAGGCCGATCCACACCAGCATGTGCAGCCAGCCGGAGCTGTCACCCACTACGGTTTTCATGGCTTGTGGCAGCGGGTCGTTGATGTTCGACAAGGTGCGCCAATCACCGACGCCACCGGCGAAGAACATTACGCCCATGGCCAGGAGCACCAAGGTCAGGATGCCGCTGATGTAGGCTTTTGGAATGGTGCGTTTCGGATCTTTCGCCTCTTCGGCGGCCATGGCCGCGCCTTCGATGGCGAGGAAGAACCAGATCGCGAAAGGAATCGCTGCAAACATGCCGGCGATCGCCGGTGCGCCGAATGTGTCGGAGCCGGCCCAGCCGTTCAAAGCGAAGTGACTAAAGCTGAAGGCGGGTGCCACGACGCCCATGAACACCAACAACTCGGCGACGGCCAGTACGCATACCACCAGCTCGAAGGTGGCGGCGAGTTTCACGCCGAGGATGTTCAGGCCCATGAACACAATATAGGCGCCCACGGCCGCATGCTTCGGGTCCAATGCCGGGAACTGCACGTTGAGATAGGCGCCGATGGCCAGGGCGATAGCTGGCGGGGCAAAGACAAATTCAATCAGGGTCGCGAGGCCGGCGATCAAACCGCCTTTCTCTCCGAAGGCGCGACGGCTGTAGGCAAATGGTCCGCCGGCATGGGGAATCGCGGTTGTCAGCTCGGTGAAACTGAAGATAAAACAGGTATACATCGCGGCGACCATCAATGAGGTCACCAGGAAGCCCAAGGTTCCGGCCACGCCCCAGCCATAGCTCCAGCCGAAGTATTCGCCGGAAATCACCAGTCCCACAGCGATGCCCCACAAATGCAGGGTGCCCAAGGTGGGTTTGAGTTGTGTGTTCATCGTGTTGCTCTCCCTGAACCGGTTGGAATGATTCAAGGTGTTGCAGTGGGCATGCCACACCCCCAGAGCGTGTCGTAAAGCGGCGCAACTGTCGCCACGGGAACGGTTTGGTGTTTGAAATTTCCCGTCAACGCACCACGTGAGTGCAGTATTGGCTCAACTGACGCCTTCGCGGGCAAGCCCGCTCCCACACTGGGCCGCGCATATCCTGCTGAAACGCGGTCGAATGTGGGAGCCGGGCTTGCCTGCGATAAGGGCCTCAAGCCCACCACAGATCCCCCTGTAAACCCCGCATAAACCCATTCTTTACGCCGTCTTTACGCCCCGCCCACACCCTCGGTCTCGTTCCTTTACACGACTCCTGCCGACAATTGCCCCACACGCGGCACTCGCCGCTAAACGGAGAGACTTCCATGAGTGTTCTGGACGGGGTGTCACTGCTGCTGGCCGTGGCGCTGTTCATTTATCTGCTGGTTGCGCTGTTACGCGCGGATCGGAACTAGGAGCGGGCCATGCACAGTTATGACTATTGGCTGATCATTGCCTTCTTTGCCGTGGTGCTGGTACCGGCACCGTTCCTGGGGCGGTTCTACTACAAGGTGATGGAGGGCCAGCGCACTTGGCTGAGCCCCGTCCTTGGGCCGGTTGAGCGCGCCTGTTATCGCCTGTCGGGGGTGGACGAGCATCAGGAACAGAGCTGGCAGAAATACGCGCTGGCGTTGCTGGCGTTCAACCTTGCCGGTTTCGTGTTGCTGTTCGCGATCCTGTTGTTCCAGGACTATCTCCCGCTCAATCCGCAGAAATTGCCGGGCCAGGAGTGGACGCTTGCCTTCAATACCGCGATCAGTTTCATGACCAACACCAACTGGCAGTCCTACAGCGGTGAGGCGTCCCTGAGCTACCTCAGCCAGATGGCTGGCCTGACTGTGCAGAACTTCGTCAGTGCGGCGACCGGTCTGGCAGTGCTGGTCGCTTTATGTCGTGGGATCGGTCGCAAATCCACTCGGACATTGGGCAATTTCTGGGTCGACATGACCCGTGCCACCCTCTACGGCCTGTTACCGCTGTGCCTGGTGCTGGCGTTGTTCCTGGTGTGGCAGGGCGTGCCGCAAACCTTCGCCCATTACGTTGATGCCGTGACGATGCAAGGCGCGGATCAAGTGATCCCCCTGGGCCCGGCAGCCAGCCAGATTGCCATCAAGCAGTTGGGCACCAACGGTGGCGGCTTCTTTGGTGTCAACTCGGCGCATCCGTTTGAGGACCCGACGGCCTGGGCCAACCTCTTCGAGCTGGCCGCGATCATCCTGATCCCGGTGGCGCTGGTGTTCACCTTCGGCCATTACGTGAAAGACCTGCGTCAGAGCCGCGCGATCCTCGGCTGCATGCTGGCCCTGTTCCTGATCGGTGGCGCGGTCTCGCTGTGGGCCGAATACCAGCCCAACCCGACCCTCAATAGTCCAGTCGTGGAGCAAACCGCACCGCTGGAAGGCAAGGAAGCGCGCTTCGGCACCACCGGCACCGTGCTCTGGTCGGTGACCACCACCGCTGCGTCCAACGGTTCGGTGAACGGCATGCAGGACAGCCTCAACCCGCTGAGTGGCATGGTGGCGCTGGTCAACATGATGGTCGGCGAAGTGATCTTCGGCGGCGTCGGCGCGGGCATGTACGGCATGCTGCTGAACGTGTTGATCGCGGTGTTCCTCGCCGGGTTGATGATCGGGCGCACGCCGGAATACCTCGGCAAGAAACTGCAGGCCAAGGAAGTGCAACTGCTGGTGGTGACCCTGCTGGTGATGCCGGTGGGCGTGCTGGTACTGGGCGCCATCGCGGCGAGCCTGCCCGGCCCGGCGGGGGCCATCAGCAACCCCGGTCCCCATGGTTTCAGCCAGTTGCTCTATGCCTACACCTCGGCCAGTGCCAACAACGGTTCGGCGTTCGGCGGCTTCAGTGCCAACACCGCGTTCCACAACCTGATGCTGGGCCTGGGCATGTTGATCGGCCGCTTCGGCTACATCCTGCCGGTACTGGCCTTGGCCGGTAGCCTGGCGATGAAGAAAACCGCACCGATCGGCCAGAACAGCTTCCCCACCCATGGCCCGCTGTTCGTGACCCTGTTGACCGTGACCATTTTGCTGGTGGGCGGCCTGACTTTCCTGCCAACGCTGGCGTTGGGCCCCATCGCTGAACACCTGAGCATGGGCTTCTAAAAAGGGGATATGACAATGAATATGCCTGCAAAAAATGCCGCTCCGGTGACTACCCAGGAGCCTGCCAAAACCGCCATCTCCGCCCTGTGGCGTCCGGCGTTGGCCCAGGCGTTCGTCAAGCTGGACCCGCGCCAGCTGCAACGTTCGCCGGTGATGCTGGTGGTCGAGCTGACCGCGATCCTCACCACGGTGCTGTGCTTTGTGCCGGACACCGTTGTGCCGACCTTCGTCGCGGTGCAGATCGCGGTGTGGCTGTGGTTCACCGTACTGTTCGCCAACTTTGCCGAGGCCTTGGCCGAAGGGCGCGGCAAGGCCCGCGCCGACAGTCTCAAGGCCGGTAGCGAAGGCCTGAGCGCGCGCCGCAAGGAGGCCGATGGCAGCTTCAAGGTCGTGCCCGCCACCAGCCTGCGCAAGGGTGACGTGGTGCGTGTGGCCGCCGGGGAAATGATCCCCGGTGACGGCGAAGTCATCGAAGGCATCGCGGCGGTCAACGAAGCGGCGATCACCGGTGAGTCTGCGCCCGTGATCCGCGAGTCCGGCGGCGATCGCTCGGCGGTGACTGGCAACACCCGTCTGGTGTCCGACTGGTTGCTGGTGCGCATCACCGCCAACCCCGGCGAGTCGACGCTCGACCGCATGATCGCGTTGGTGGAAGGCGCCAAGCGCCAGAAAACCCCCAACGAGGTGGCGCTGGATATCCTGCTGATCGGCCTGACCCTGATCTTCCTGCTGGTGGTGGTGACCTTGCAACCCTTCGCCCACTTCGCTAATGGCAGCTTGCCATTGGTGTTCCTGGTCGCACTGCTGGTGACGTTGATTCCTACCACCATCGGTGGCTTGCTCTCGGCCATCGGTATTGCCGGCATGGACCGCCTGGTGCGCCTCAACGTGATCGCCAAGTCCGGTCGCGCCGTGGAGGCGGCAGGGGATGTGCATGTGTTGCTGCTGGACAAGACCGGCACCATCACCTTCGGCAACCGTCGTTGTGCGGCAGTGGCTGCGGCGCCCGGCGTCAGCGGTACCGAAGTGGCCGAAGGTGCCCTGTTTGCCTCGCTGGCGGACGACACGGCTGAAGGTAAATCCATCGTCGAATACCTGCGTGCCTTGCACCCACAGGCCGAACCGTCTCTGGACGAACTGACCGCGGTACCGTTCAGCGCCGAAACCCGCTTGTCCGGTGTCGACTATCAAGGCCGTGTCTTCCGCAAGGGCGCGGTGGATTCGCTGCTGGCATTTATCGGGCAACAACGTCGTGACCTGGCCCCCGCGCTGTCGCGGGAGATCGACAAGATCGCCCAGAGCGGCGGCACTCCGCTACTGGTGTGCGCCGATGGCAAGCTGCTCGGCGCCATCCATCTCAAGGATGTGGTCAAGCCTGGCATTCGTGAGCGTTTCGCCGAACTGCGCAAGCTGGGCATCCGTACCGTGATGGTCACCGGCGACAACCCGTTGACCGCCGCCGCGATTGCTGCCGAAGCGGGCGTGGACGACGTGCTGGCCGAAGCCACTCCGGAGAAAAAACTCGCGCGCATTCGTCACGAACAGAACGACGGTCGGCTGGTGGCCATGTGTGGCGACGGTGCCAACGACGCGCCGGCGCTGGCCCAGGCCGACGTCGGCATGGCGATGAACGACGGCACCCAGGCGGCCCGCGAAGCCGCCAACATGGTCGACCTCGACAGCGACCCCACCAAACTGCTGGACGTGGTGCAGATCGGCAAGGAACTGCTGGTGACGCGCGGGGCGCTGACCACCTTTTCCATCGCCAACGACGTGGCCAAGTACTTCGCGATCCTGCCGGCGCTGTTCGCCGCGATCTATCCGCAGTTGGGCGTGCTCAACGTGATGCACTTGCAGAGCCCGCAGAGCGCGATCCTCTCGGCCATCGTGTTCAACGCCCTGATCATCGTGGTGCTGATTCCGCTGGCACTGCGCGGCGTGCGTGTGCAGGCGGCGAGCGCCGCAGCGTTGTTGCGCCGCAACCTGCTGATCTACGGCCTGGGCGGGATCCTGGTGCCTTTCCTGGGGATCAAGCTGATCGACATGCTGCTAACTGCGCTGCACCTGGTGTAACCCGAGCCGCTGTCTGTAGCGAGCGGGCCTGCCCGCGCCGGGCTGCACAGCAGCCCCCTGCAATCACAGCGGTACGCTCTATGAATCGAGGAGTTCAAAATGTCCAACATGATCCGCCCGGCCCTGAGCCTGCTGGTGCTCATGACGTTGATCACCGGTGTCGCCTATCCATTGGTGGTAACCGGCGTGTCACAAGTTGCGTTCCCGGACCAGGCCAACGGCAGCCTGGTGCGCGACGCCAGTGGCAAGGTGCGTGGTTCCAGCCTGATCGCCCAGGATTTCAGCGGCGACAACTGGTTTCACCCGCGCCCATCGGCCGGCGCCTTTGCGACGGTTTCCAGCAGCGCCAGTAACCTGGGCCCCAGTAACCCGGCGCTGGCGACGCGCATCTTCGATGATGCGAGCAAACAGGCGGTGGCTGGCCAGGGGCCGGTGCCTTTGGCGTCGTTGACTACCTCTGGCAGCGGTCTTGATCCACACTTGCCACCAGCGGCCGTTGCCTATCAACTGGCGCGGGTGGCGGCGGCGCGGAATGTGCCGGTGTCGACCTTGCAACGGTTGCTGGATGAGCACATCGAAAGCCCGTTGGTGGGCCCGCCGGTGGTGAATGTGCTGGCGCTGAACATGGCGCTGGAAAAGTTGTAGGCAATGCTGGCGCCATCGCAGGCAAGCCAGCTCCCACAGGGGAATGCGTTCCCTTGTGGGAGCGGCGGTGCGACTTGCCCGCGATGGGGACCTGAAGTACACCCGATAAATACCTGAAGGAACCCCGCGCATGAGCGACTCCGGCCGCGCCGATGCCCTGTTAGCTGATCTGCCCCGGGACGGCCGTGGCCGGCTCAAAGTCTTCCTCGGCGCCGCGCCGGGCGTGGGCAAGACCTACGCCATGCTTCAGGCCGCGCACACCCAACTGCGCCAGGGCGTGAAGCTGATCGCAGGCGTGGTCGAAACCCATGGCCGCGCCGAAACCGAAGCCCTGCTTGGCGGCCTGCCGCAACAACCGCTGCTGCGCCGCGAATACCGGGGCGTGATGCTCGAAGAGATGGACCTCGACGGCTTGCTCGCCGCCAGGCCCAAACTGGTGCTGGTGGACGAGCTGGCCCACAGCAACGCCCCCGGCAGCCGTCATGAAAAACGCTGGCAGGACATTCAGGAACTGCTCGCCGCCGGCATCAACGTGTTCACCACGGTCAATGTCCAGCACCTGGAAAGCCTCAATGACCAGGTGCGCGGCATCACCGGTGTGCAAGTGCGCGAAACTCTGCCGGACTGGGTGCTGCAAGAGGCCGATGAACTGTTGCTGATCGACTTGCCATCCCGCGAGCTGCTGGAGCGCCTGCGCGAGGGCAAGGTGTACGTGCCGGAACAGGCGCGGGCGGCCATCGAGGCGTTTTTCACCCAGACCAACCTGATGGCGCTGCGTGAACTGGCCATGCAGACCGCCGCCGCCCATGTCGACGACGACCTGGCCCAGGGGTATCGACAACTCGGCCAGGCGGCGCCGGCGGTACGCGGTCGCTTGCTGGTGGGGGTGGACGGTGATGCGCAGGCCGAGCGCCTGGTGCGTCATGCCAGCCGTGTGGCTCAGCGTCGGCACCTGCCCTGGAGCCTGGTGCATATCGACAACGGTCGCGCGCGGGATGAGCAATCGCGTCTGCGCCTGCAAAACGCTCAGCAACTGGCCGAGCGTTTGGGAGGGGAAGTGGTGCTGCTGCGTGCGGGGGAGGTGGCCAAGACTCTCATCCAGCATGCCGCTGAACGTCGTGCCAGCCTGGTGCTGGTGGGGCAGTCGCGGATGCGCTGGCGCCGTCGGTTGTTCGGCGGCGGTCTGGCCGCGCGCTTGTTGCGCAACGCGCGTGGCCTGGAAATCAACGTGCTCGACAGTGATGATGTGCCAGCACCGCCGCGCTTGCCGGATGTGCGTGGGCTGGTGTGGTTCGATTACGCCTTGGCGGTAGTCGCTACCCTGGTGGCCGCCGCCGTGGCGTGGGGCGTGTCCAGTGCATTGCCACTGCCGAATATCTCCCTGGTGTTTCTGGCGGCGGTCTTGCTGGTGGCGGTGCGCAGCAGCCTGGGGCCGTCGCTGGTGTGCGCGGCGCTGTCCTTCTTGACCTACGACTTCCTGTTTATCCCGCCGAACTTTTCCTTTGCCATCCAGCGTGAAGAAGACGTGCTGACCTTGCTGTTCTTCCTGCTGATGGCTGCACTCACCGGCAACCTCGCCGCGCGTCAACGTCGCCAGTTGCAAGCGCTGCGCGATACCCAGGAAGAAACCAGCGAACTGCTCGACCTGTCGCGCAAACTCACCGCGGCGACCGACCGGCAAGCGGTGATCAGCGCGGCGGCGCATCATCTGGAGGGCTGGAGCGACCTGGAGCTTTGCCTGGTCGACCGTGACGGCCAGGGCGGCTGGAAAGTCGAGACGGGTGGCCCGTTGAGCCTGACCGAAGCCGAACGCGCCGCTGCCGATTGGGCCTGGCAGCATGACCAACCGGCTGGTATGGGCACCGGCACTCTGCCGTTCGGGCGCTGGTGGTGGTGGCCGTTGTCGGGGGAAGAGGGACCGTTGGGGCTTCTGGGCGTGAGCGCCAAGCCCGGCATGGAATTGAGCGGTCAGCGCCGGCGCTTGCTCACAGCCTTGAGTCAGCCGCTGGCGCAGGCGTTGGCGCGTGCGCAGTTGGCGCAAGAGTTGGAGTCCGCGCGTTTGCATGGTGAAACCGAGCAACTGCGCAGCGCCTTGCTGGCTTCGGTTTCCCATGATTTGCGCACGCCGCTGACGGCCATGCGCGGCAGCATCGACAGTCTGCTGGCGCTGGGTGAGGCGATCCCGCTGGAGGACCGCCGCGAACTGCTGGAAGGTACCCGCGATGAGGCCGAGCGCCTGGATCGCTACATCCAGAACCTGCTGGATATGACACGCCTGGGCCATGGAGCGCTGAAGCTTGCGCGGGACTGGGTGTCGCCGGGCGACATCGTCGGCAGCGCGTTGGGCCGTTTGCGCGCGGTGCTGGCGCCGTTGCAGGTCAGCACGCAGTTGCCGCCTGAATTGCCATTGTTGTACGTGCATGCCGCCTTGATCGAGCAGGCGCTGGTCAATGTGCTGGAAAACGCTGCACGCTTTTCGCCACCCCAGGGACGATTGCTGTTGAGTGCCGGAGTGTCGGACAACCAGCTGTTCTTCGCCGTGGCCGATGAAGGCCCGGGCATTCCGGAAGACGAGCGCGCGAAGATTTTCGACATGTTCTACACCGCCGCGCGAGGTGATCGCGGCGGGCAGGGCACGGGCCTCGGCCTGGCGATCTGCCAGGGCATGGTCGGCGCCCATGGCGGACACATCAGCGTGACCGATGGCCTTGACGGACGTGGCACCTGTATCACCTTGTTCCTGCCGTTGCCGACACAGCCTGGCCTGGAGCGCGAGGCATGAGCTACCCTGTTTTCTTCACGGATTTTGATTAAACACCATGAGCCAGACCGCAACGATTTTGGTCATCGATGATGAACCGCAGATCCGCAAATTCCTGCGCATCAGCCTGGCTTCCCAGGGCTACAAAGTGATCGAGGCGGGCACCGGTAACGAGGGCCTGGCCCAGGCGGCGTTGAACAAGCCGGATCTGCTGGTGCTTGACCTCGGGCTGCCGGATATGGACGGTCAGCAGGTGCTGCGCGAGTTTCGCGAATGGTCGACGGTGCCGGTGCTGGTGCTGTCGGTTCGAGCCAGCGAAGGGCAGAAAGTCGAGGCCCTCGACGGTGGGGCCAATGACTACGTGACCAAGCCTTTTGGTATCCAGGAATTCCTGGCCCGGGTGCGCGCATTGCTGCGCCAGGCGCCGGCGGGGGAGGCCCAGGAAGCGGCGTTGCGTTTCGGCTCGTTGACGGTGGACCTGGCGTATCGCCGTGTGCTGCTGGACGGTGCCGAAGTGGCCCTGACCCGCAAGGAATATGCGGTGCTGGCGCAATTGGCGCGGCATCCGGGGCGGGTGATCACCCAGCAGCAACTGCTCAAGGATATCTGGGGGCCGACCCATACCGAGGACAGTCACTACCTGCGCATTGTCGTGGGCCACCTGCGGCAGAAACTGGCAGATGATCCGACCCAGCCGCGGTTCATCGTGACCGAGGCGGGAGTGGGGTATCGGTTGTTGAATGCTTAGAGTGTAGGCGTCTGGCCGGGCCTCTTCGCGGGCAAGCCCGCTCCCACATTCGACCGAGTTTCTTCAGACTGTACGCGATCAACTGTGGGAGCGGGCTTGCCCGCGAAGAGGCTATCAGCAACACCCTCTATCTCAGCGCTGCTCACTCTCATACCGATCCAGCGTATCGCTGGCAATCTCCCGGCCCAGCGCGATCAACTCCGGCGCCTTGTAGAACTCGAAAAACCGGCACACCCGCTTCGGCACGTTGATCAGTACGTCCGGCGGGTAACCCGCGATCTTGTACTGCGCGAGCGAAGTCTGCATCACTTCGAAGCTCTGGTTGATCAGGTCAAGCAATGACGCCGGGCCGACGTTATCGATAATGAAAGAGCCGGTGGCCGACTTTGGCGCGCCTTCCGTTTCCGGTGCTGCGGCAGGTTGCTGGGATTCAGGTTCGGCCGACTCCAGCCACGGGTTGATCTCCGCCGCTTCGGCCTGCAAGGCTTCCTGTTCGAGCTTCAATAGCTGCTCGGCCTGCTTGCGGCGGAAGGGCAAGTGTGAACCCAGGGATTTCGCCAGGCTGTTGAAGCGACTCTTGAACGCTGGCGGGCGCTGGATCACCGGCAACCGGTAGTGTTTCTGGTTGGTGGCATTGAGGTTGACCGCGATGATCAGGTCACAATGGCTCGACACCACCGGCACGATCGGCAACGGGTTGAGCAAGCCGCCGTCCACCAGCATGCGGTTGCCTTGCATCACCGGAGTGAACAAGCTGGGAATCGCCGCCGAGGCGCGCATGGCCTGGTGCAGGCAGCCTTCCTGAAACCAGATTTCCTGCTGGTTGGTGAGGTCGGTGGCCACTGCCGTATAAGGAATGCGCAGTTCCTCGATATTGATCTCGCCGACGATCTTGCGGATTTGCCCGAAGACTTTTTCACCTCTGATCGCCCCGAGGCGAAAACTCACGTCCACCAGGCGCAGAACGTCGAGGTAGTCGAGGCTTTCGATCCAGTTGCGGTAGTCATCGAGCTTGCCGGCGGCATAGATCCCGCCCACAACCGCGCCCATGGAACAGCCTGCGATACAGGCGATGTCGTAGCCCCGCCGCTCGATTTCCTCGATCACCCCGATGTGGGCGTAACCGCGCGCGCCACCGGAGCCCAGCACCAAGGCAACACGTTTTTTCATGGTCGATGTCCTCCCCCCAGGCCAGTGCCCACAATGCACCCATTGGGTGGGCGGATTCAATCTTCGTGGGCCTGCCATTTTTTTCCAGAATAGCCGCCGCGCTCAGGTATGCTTTGGCGATAGGCGAGTTTGATTTCAGGCTGACTGACAAGGCACTTTTCCTTGTAGGCAACGTCTACACCGTACGACTGTTTTTCTTTACCTTGAGGTGTCATCGATGAAAGCCTGGATGTGTGTGCCTGTGATCATGTTGGCCTTGGCCGGTTGCGCCGGGAAAACCGCCTACCGCGACAGCTGTGGTACACAACTGGACGCGGCGTGGCATGAACTGGACCTGGCCAAGGCCGAAGGGTTTGCCGGAACTGTCAGCTACTCCAAGGCCCTGTCGCTGTTGACCGGCGCCAAGACCCAGCAGCAGTTCGAGGCGTTTGAAGGCTGTTCCAACAAGGCCGAGAAAGCGCGGTTCTATATCCGTGAGTCGCGCGCTGGGCGTTGATCCGTAGCGCCGTCAGGATTATTCATTGGAAAGTGAGGGCAGGATGTCAGCATTGGTCGATCAGTTAGTCGCTCAGGTCATTGGCCTGGAAGTAGGGTTACTGAGTTGCCAGGCGCGCCTCGCTGCCGTCACCGACGATGAAGCTCTGCATGACCTGCGCACCACCGTGCGCCGACTGCGCAGCTTGTTGCGTCCTTTGCGCGGGTTGCCGGGGGTGGAACAGCTGGAAGTGGCGGCCAGTGCGGTCGGCCAACTGACCACGCCGCTGCGCGATCGTGAGGTTCTGGCAGCGTATTTGCACCGCCAGGGTTACCACGAGGCTGCAGATCGGCGCCTGCGCCTGCAACCCGAGGCCTATCGGCACGTGGCGCAGAGCCAGGCGCTTTCGCACCTGTTGTTGATCATCGATGCGTTCCCGCGCTTCATTCGGGCTTCCGAGCACCAGAAGTTGCTCAAGGGCCTGCGCCCGCGCATCGAGAAGCGCCTGACCAAACAATGGAATACCCTCGGTGAGGCCCTGCAAGACCCCGATCATGATCGCCACCGCCTGCGTTTGTTGATCAAGCGCGTACGCTACGCCGCCGAAGCCTACCCTGAACTGGACAAGCTGCCGGCCAAGGCCGTTTCCCGTCTCAAAGGCGCCCAGGCTGCTCTGGGGGATTGGCATGATTGCTGGCAGTGGTTGGCCCAGGCCGGGCACCAAGCGGATTTGCAGCCCTGCGTTGCGGTGTGGCACCGCACTATGGCCAAGGCGCAGGTCGAGGCGGATCGGGTACTCGACAAACTCAGCGCCGATTGTTTCTAGGCGGGTCCGGCTTTTGGCCGGAATGGGCGCTGCACCTTCCTGGCATGATGGCTAAGATCCTCTCATCGGATGCCTGATGTGAGATCGCCATGCGCTTTAGTGAACTGCTCGACGCTGCCCGCCGCAACCCGTTGGACGTCACCATCCCCGCAGAATGGGGCCAGGGCCGCGCGACCTTTGGCGGCCTGGTCGCCGCCTTGCAATACGAAGCCCTGCGCGCCCAGGTACCGGCTGACCGGCCATTGCGCTCGCTGGCCGTCACCTTCGTGGGACCGGTGACGCCCGATGTGCCTGCCAGTTATCAAGTGGAAATGTTGCGCGAAGGCAAGGCCGTGAGCCAGCTACTGGGCCGGGTCGTGCAAAACGGGGAAGTGGCGACCTTGGTGCAAGCCAGTTTCGGCTCGGCCCGAGAGTCGCAGATCGACGTGGCGAGCGAGCCAGCGCCGGTGTTCAAGCATTGGGATGAGTGCCAGGAACTGCCCTATATCAAGGGCGTTACCCCTGAGTTCATGAAGCATGTGGCGATGCGCTGGAGTGTCGGCGGCATGCCGTTCAGCGGTAACACATCCCGCGATATGGGCGGCTGGGTTCGTTTGCGTGGGGATGTGCAGCAAGCGACGCTGACCGAGTCCTATCTCCTCGCACTGGTTGATGCCTGGCCACCGGCGTTGCTCCCGCATCTGAAGAAGCCCGCACCCGGCAGCACCCTGACCTGGACCATCGAATTCCTCCAGCCGTTGCAGGCCCTGACCACTCTCGACTGGTGTCAGTACTACGCCCATATCGAACACGCCCGCGACGGCTACGGCCATGTCGCCGCTGCCTTGTGGAGTCCGACGGGCGACTTGATTGCCATCAGCCGCCAGACGGTCGTGGTGTTTGCCTGACCCTCAGCGTCGACGGTGACGCTGCCGCCAGGCCCGCCGCCAGCCACCGGTCAGCACAAAGCGCGGAAACGTCACGAACTGTTCCACCACCAGACGTTGGATGGCGTCCGCGCGATCACTGAACGGTTCACTGGCCTCGGCCTCAAGGCCATGACCATGACGCTGCAAGGCCAGGCCGGCCAGGATGCCGACCACGCCAACAGCGAAACTGGCCAGGCTCAGGCTGAACACGCCCGACACAATCAGCAGAAACCCAATGATGAACAGCGGCACGGCGATCAGGTGCAACGCCAGGTTGGTCGGGTGTTGGTGGTTCTGCGGGTAGTTACGCCATTGCCAGGCGGGGAGATTGGGATGACGTTTGCCCATGGTGGTGGATCCTCTGTCCGTTGAAAACGATATGGAGAGAGTTTAGGCGGGGTTGGGTGGAGGGGCGAATTGGGGCTGGCTATGGGGGGCATAGACAGCAAGCTTCATTGAGTGCCAAAGCGTGCATTTTTTATAGTTATTTTCTGCACAGCTTGATGGTTTGTCAGAGGGGGCACCAGTTATCATTCTCCAAAATTTTTCCGCTTTTGGTATGCAAAAATGATCTTGCTGGGACCGTTTAGCAGCCTTGGCAAGTCTAGCCGCAAGCTGAATCTGGATCGTTGATGTATACGGCTGGGCCGCAGAGAGAAATATATGCTGCTCTCAACTCGATTGCCGAAGATTTGGACTTGGCTTGCAATTCATAATAGTTTTCGTGCTTGGTTATCACGACTTTTAACGTTTCTCTAGTCGGAATGTTTTTGATTTTGACGTTGCTCAGGCCTCCGCAGTCTAAGCCTATTCTGCATGTATTAAACCCCTCTTTTACCCACTTTTCCGGGGGGGCGTCAGGAATTTCAGAAATGTCGAAACCTAAACCGATATTGGGCCGGTCATTATCAATGGTCACAGAAAAAAGTGTTATTTCGCCTATCTCTACCGGGTAAGTGAATACCTTATTGAAGAAAATCGTGTTTTCTAGATCGTTCCAGTATTTCATTTTTTGTCCTTGAAATAATAATGGTCTCTCGCGCCATCTAATTTTCCGTTTCTCGGCCTGTTTTTCGGTCTAAGATTGAAATGCGCGGTTTGATCGCCCTTTCCATCAGGTGCTGAAAACTTGTGACCAGCGCCATGATCTTGAATTAGAACCTTTGAGCCGTCCGCCCGCGTGAATTCGTACTCTCGAGTCATCACAGGCCTTCCTTGTATATCCAGAATTTCGTTTTTCTGCTGATCTCTCATTGATACATATGAATATTGCCTCATTGTCCCTAATCTAGGATCGAGTACGGCATCTGGGTGTTGTACACGCGGTATTCCTGCATCGGCCTTCGCTTGTTTGAACGCTCCATTCCTTGATACTTCTGGCGCAGACGGCTCGTTAGGTGTGCCGCATTCTCGGCTTTTCGTACCTTTAGGTGGGCAGTTGGCGTTCAACCCCAGCGGATCCACCCACCCCGTAGGATTAGGCACATACCGGTAGGCATTGATCCCACCCGCCAACTTCACCGGATCCGGCGTCAGGTAGC